>NZ_NQMK01000010.1:0-240040 GCF_003788685.1 Pusillimonas sp. NJUB218 | reverse complement strand
GGCCCGAAAACGGGCCTGATCGGGGTGCAAACAACCCGAAAGTGGCGATGATTTGAGCAGTTTTTAACCATTTTTGAATACTTTGGTCATGAGGTCGATTTTTGGATGTTTGAAATCGAGTTCTTCAGACCTTCCTTAGGTAGATCCTATCTGACGGACCTTCTACCCAAATAATCGAGTTTGCCTGAACGATATCTGACGCACGGTAACCGAGGTCTGAGCAGATTCGGTATCGCTCTGAAGGGGTGGATGCTGGGCGCACAGTAGTCTGCCCATCAACAAGAGAAACGTGGAAAGTTGCTGCGCCAGGAGTGTCTATCAAAACGGCAGAGTGGGTAGCTATGAAGTATTGATTGGTAGTTTTGGCCGCCAAGTACTGCATGAGTTTTCGCTGGAGAGTAGGGTGAAGATGTATTTCGGGCTCTTCTATGCATACGATTTGATTCTTTGCCAAAGTGCAAAACGCAGCAAGCATGATGATTTCATGTATGCCCGTTCCCAAGGAACTAAGCGGCAAAAGGCGGTCGTTCATATGCACAAGAATGTGCTCTCGATCATGAGGGATTTCTAACGTGGCACTCGGATCGCCGGTGACGCTGCGCAGAAAGTTATTTATCTGATCAAAGTCGACCTGTTTATGTCTTTCTAAGTGCCCCGGATTTTGAATTTCTGCCAGTTTATCGATTAAGCCTTTGCCTGATGTGTCCTCGTATTGCTCACCTTTGGCACCAATTTGTCGAATTGCGGGAATGTAGACTGATCTGGGTAGACTTAGACATTCTGATTGGAGTACTTGGGCAATCGATTCAGGAAGCCAGTTTTGATCAAATGTGCCACCGGTGTATGAGGGCCTGAAAATCTGCCAAATGGCTCTAGTGGCGTTGATAATTTCGGGCGCGGTATATTTTTGATTGTTCGTAATTTTCCCAGCTGCCACAAACCTTCTGGGATGGGCGCCGTACTGAATCCAGACGAATGATCCATCCGCAAGATTATCCGTGAATAGTCTTATATTTTCGGGTGATGCAAGATACTCGTTGCTATTCTTTTTCGCCTCTTGTCGGATCACTTCATGTATTTTTTTCTTGGGTAGGTACAAATCAAAGAGCACCGACTCTTGACTATGACCCAAGTGCGGGTCGTTTTGTTTCAGCATTTTCTTCGGGGTTCGCCCTATGCTAGAGCCTAGAGCTTGATGCGAGAAACAATCTAGTTGCTCAGCGATAAAAGCTAAAAAAGCTGACTTCCCGGAATTATTTGGCCCGACAAACAAATTTATTGTTGTAAATTCTTGTGCCTCTTGCCTTATTGGGCCTATGCCTCGGTAATTCGTAAGCGCTAAACCGTGAAGAAAGATGTTCATTATTAGTACCAGCTAGGTGTGAAATATCAAATGCCAGAAAAGAGTGCCGTTGGGTGTTTGTCGTTTGCCAAGAGAAAAGAGTAAGTCCTGTGCTATTAGAAGTGCTTGTTATGGGAGTAGCGCGATGATTAGGCATGAAATTCCCAAGCCTGTGCATGACAGTGAAAGAATCCCGGGGTAAAAATTCTTGCCAAGAGCGAACGCATGTCGCACTTCAAGTTTTTCGGCCGTTTGGTCAGTCATTGATTTCATTACCGCGGTCAAGTCCTCTTTGAACTTGTCAGCCAGCCCTGTGATTGGCATAAGAGATATCAAAAGCCCCAAGGTAAACGTAATTACAGCTGCTATAACAAAAGGAGTGTTGGCTTCTGGTATCGCTCCGCCAATCACAGCTACAGATCCAGCTACGCCGGCAATGTTTACGTTTCCTAGCATTTTTACTTGTTCCCGGAGAGTTTCGGAGGCTTGTTGGTAAACGACTTGCCATACTTGAAGTGTGCTTTCCTCGGTCTTCCTTACTTTAACGGGACGAGTGGCTAAGAACGATTTTCTGCGGGTTCTTTTATACCAGCCAGCCAACTTGATTGTGATGAGTGTTGTTGCGATCGTTGTGATCGTTGTGATCGTTGCGAAAATAATTAAAAAACTATCGTTGTAGTTAGTCATACAGTTTCTCTCCTTCCTAATATGACACTTTTATCATTCCGCGTGATGAAGTAAGACATATTAAAGAGAGATAAAACAGCGCCACTTCCTTCCTTTGTTTTTGCTGATGAAAGATGCCCCAAAGACCCCAGCGACCATGTAGGCACTGCAAGGCGCTGCACCGAAACGCCAGCGGCTACTGCAATGAGCACGTCGGGCTAGCCAAGCAATGGCGCAAAACACCTGGCAAATCTGGACGAGGCGGTCGGCCATGGCGACGGCTAAGGGATTACATCTTGGCGCGCGATGGTTACTTATGCCAGTGCAGAGATTGCCAGAAGAGGCTTGTTCCATTGGTGGCGACTGAAGTGGATCACATCATCCCCGAGTCGCAGGGGGGAACAGATGACCACTCCAACCTCAGGGCAATCAATGAGGACTGTCATCGCAAGAAGACTCAAGCTGAAGCGCGGGCTGGCAGGGGGCTGAAGCGGCGGGGTGGGTAGGGGGGGGCGAGGAACCGCAGGGGCAAGCCTCTGGACACCAGCTGCCTAGTCAGATTTTTACACCCGCGAATTATGAAATTTGACCGGAGGCCGAATGGCTGGAGTAGCCGGACGCTCCGGGCGTCGGCTTAAGCCGGTTGCAAAGAAGCAGCTGGCCGGCAACCCCGGCAAGCGCAAACTGAATAAAGACGAACCAGACTTTGATCTGGTCACGAATATTGAATGCCCTGAATGGATGGGCGTGTACGGCGCGCAACTCTGGGCGACAGGTGCCCCCGAGCTGTGCCGCGAAAAGGTTTTGGCTGCAACTGACATTCAGAACCTTGAGGTTTACTGCGCGGCTTATGACCAGTTCCGGATGGCTTCGGATGAAATCACTAAGAACGGTATTGTTGTCCCCGGTGCACAAGGTGGCGTTGTTAAGAACCCGGCGTTAACGGCTAGGAATGAGGCGGCCAGACAGATGGCTACCTACGGTGGCATGTTGGGCTTGGATCCGTCTAGCCTCCAGCGTTTGACTGGCGCCACCAAGAAGCGCGACGAGAACCCGTTTTCTGGGTTGCTGCAATGTGGTCGAGCGATCGCCATTGCTGGCTGAAGTTGCTGGAATTGAGGTTAATGCTTCCAACATGAACCAGTCCGCCGACGGAGCTCGATTTGAGCCGATCATTGGTAACTCGGGTGATGTTGCCTCGCCTTCATGTTCGATTGTCGACGAATAGCTTTGGCGACGCCGCCTGATGTAAACAAGCGGGGAATCTAACGGTGTAAACAAGCGGGGAATCTAACGGTTTGGAGCCGACCGATTGTGGTTGACGGTTAATGCCGCAGGTCGCACCTAAGGTCACGAATCAACTTAGCCGAACCTCGTAAAAATCAAGACGCCGCACCTCCTCACGTGCGAGTTCGTCCGAGATCAGTCCACGTCGTGCCAGATCGTAAATTGCCTGGCGCGATGCACGCAGGGCATATAAACGGATTTCGCGTTCGACCTCGGCACGTGCGGCCGATCCATTAAGCCCGGCCGCCTCATTAACCTCAAGTGGCCCTTTCAACTCATCCATCATACGGCCAGCCACCGACGTGTAAATTTCGACCAGAGCTGAATCTGCCTGTGCATGTCTTGCCAAGGTTTGGCCCACGCTTTTGATAGCGGCTTCACGGGCTGCCTCTTTAAGCAAAGCCAACTGTTCTGCCTCATTGGCTTCGTCTGATGCAGCAACATTGCGCAGTAAAAAAGGCAAAGCCACACTGGCAATAATCAATGAAAAAATAATGACCATTGCTGCCAGAAAAATCGCAAGGTCACGGGCGGGAAATGCCGTCCCATCTTGAACAACCAGGGGCAATGTCATCACACCGGCTAACGTGATCGTGCCGCGCACCCCCGCAAGCGACAAGACGGCCATCATTCGCAAATCCATATCCCGGATATTTTCATCACGTTTTGGCCGCACGAAACGTCCGACTTGTGCGGTGATAAAGATCCAGGAAAACCGTATCGCAATAAGCGCCAGACACGTCACTATGGGGTAAACAGCCAGCCAGACCCAATGGTGATGCCCTACTTGTTTTAATACCTGGGCAGCACCTTGCATAATGCCTGGTAACTGCTCACCCAGTAAAACGAACATCAGCCCTGTCAGAATGAATTGAATAGAACTTCAGACGACATGTCGATGAACGCGTGTCTGGGCTAATGCTCGCCCCGACATTTCCGAATAACTCATTGTTACCCCTGCAGCCACGGCAGACAGAATGCCCGATGCACCGATCTGCTCGGCCAGGTAATACGCCATGAAGGGCAACAAAAGACTTAAGAGAACTTCAGATCCGGACTCCTCGCCGTGACGACTGACAAACACGCTTCGAACATAGCTAACCGACAACGTGACAGCGACGCCCGTTGCGAGCCCAGCTACAGCGAGCCAGACAAACGACGTAACTGCTGAAGTCAGAGAAAAGACGCCCGTTACGGTAGCAACAACCGCAAAACGAAATGCAACCAGACCGCTGGCATCATTGAACAATGACTCGCTTTCCAGCAGGATCATAATCCTTCGAGGCACAACGACTCGCCGCATGATTGCGCTGACCGCGACCGGATCCGTAGGGGACACAATAGCCGCCAGAGCAAAAGCTACTGTCAGCGGCATGGACGGAATTATCCAATGCAGAAGGTAACCCAGACAAAAAACTGTCAGAAAAACCAATCCAAAAGCCAACTGGAATACGCCCATTTTGTTCTGAAACAGGCCATTTTTAGGGATGCGCCAACCATCGAGAAACAATAGGGGTGGAAGAAATAGTAAAAAGAAAACCTCTGGCTCAAGCTCGATGCCACGCTCAAAGTTCGCTGCGATCAAGAAACCAAAACCAATTTGCATCAATGGCAGTGGAATTGAAAAAGGCAATATACGAACCAACACCCCGCTCAAAAGCACGGCAACCAGCATAACGAGAATGAGAATTAGCGTAGTCATGGGCGGGAATTTTAATGTTTGGGTGAACGTATCATGTAAATCGCCTACAGAATCTGCTCATTTCAGGTGACTGATGCAAATGCTTCAGCCGGGCTTTCATTTTCGATGCCTCGCGTGGCCGCAGTTGCCTTAAAGTGTTATGGTCTATGACAACATTACTTTAGGCGCACTTGTCATGATAAGACTTACGATAACGTTATCTTTGGTGCTTGGGTTTTCTGGGCCTGCGTTGGCATCAGAGCCGGCATGTGCTCGGAAAATCGCGGAAATCGAAACCCAGATAAGGTACGCCAAAGAGGCCGGCAATCAGGGGCGCGTTATGGGCCTCGAGCGGGCGATGTCTGCAGCTCAAGCTCATTGCACCGATGCGGGCCTGATCTCCGAAAAGGAAAAGGAGATCGATGAGAAGCAGGACGACATAAACGATATTCTCGACGACATGCGCGAGAAAGAGAAAGAAGGTCGCCTGGATAAAGTTAAAAAGCTCGAGCGCAAGCTGACTCATGAACGTGAAGAGCTTGAAGTCTTGCGACAAGAGCTCGCGGACATTAAAAGCCTGACGGGCGCCAACTCAAAATAGCCTGGGCCTTCGCAATTTTCGCAACACACTTTAGGCGTATTCCAGCTGAATAAGGGTCAGTGAATACTCGTGACTCCGAATCGATCACGCCAACCTAATTCAGTGTGCTGCTTACGTCTTTTTCAGTTGTTATGCGGTTATCCATTGGGTTATTCACAGTTTGTGTGGATAAGTCGCGACCGCTTTAATCGACACGCGCCAGGCGTATTCCGGTGAGGTATTCTTTTAGGGTACGCAACAGGAGATTCTCAATGAAGAAAATTTTTGCGATGTCGCTGGTTTTAATGCTAGCTGGATGCGCCACGTCGAACCAAAGTTTGCCGACCCAGGCGGATGTAGATCTTAATAAGTACGCAGGCACATGGTACGAGCAGGCGCGCTTGCCCAATCGTTTTCAAGAAGATTGCGTGAGTCATGTTCGGGCAGATTACAAAATTAATCCCGATGAGACCATCAGCGTTACCAATCAATGTCGCGCAAAGGATGGCGGTACAAAAAAAGTGCAAGGCATAGGCAAGTTGTCGGGTTCGGTTGACCCTCGCAATTCAGCCATCTTGAAAATTCGGTTTGCGCCTGACTGGACATCTTGGCTACCCATGGTTTGGGGCGACTACTGGATCATCAAATTGCAAGGCGATTACCAGTATTCACTTGTTGGTACGCCCGATCGTCAGTACCTCTGGGTACTCTCCCGTACGCAAGAGGCGGATGATGCTGCGGTCAATGCGCTGCTAGATTATGCGGCTACCCTTGGCTTTCCGGTCGAGCAGGTCAAACGGACTGGCTCATAAGACTGCAAGTTACCCGGTACAGGTACTTTTGTCTTCGTCATAAAAAAAACCGCTGCATCAGCAGCGGGATATCGGAATTCTTGAACCCTTACTCCCGTGCAAGCACGGGTATTTGACGCGACGTAATCAGCGCTTGGACGCGTTCAGCGCGTAATCGCTCACGCGATTTTGTTTAAAGTAAACAAATAGTTGGCGCGATTCAGTGACAGCATTCTTGGCTGTAGATGCGCCATATACCGGTATAAAGCTTATGGCTGAGTCGATCAAAGCGTTTTTCGTATCGTCGACAGAGTACATCCAGTGCCGTGGGCCGTCAGGGTCATCGCTGCGCATGTCCGGTTCGCCATAAATGCGGCGAACTTCGTCAGGTGTAGTCACGCCAACTTTCAGGTTTTCTTTAAGCGCGGCTGGGCTGTACTTGTCGGTTCCAGCGCTTTGTATGGTTTCGCAGGCTGAAAGCGAAAGCATGACAAGGATAGATAAGAATAGTTTTTTCAACATGTTTCAACTTATATAGAAATGAACAGAAAGGATCGGGCTCAAGAAGATGTCAACAAAATGTAGTGTTTTAATGCAAGATAAGATCAAAAAATACGATTAATGTCTTATTGTGCTTGCGCATGTGTTTATAACTCAGCTGTCGATTTATTCAAGTTCTTCCTGGTATCTGTCTGTTAGATTTAGTAAGTCAAGTGTTGACGATGCAAATAAAATGCTATGTTTTTAATAGCAAAAGGCGCGGTAGTCCCACGCTTTTGCGATCGGTGGTCGCAAAAGACGTGGGCAGGTAATTGCTAGGGGGCGGTGCAAGGGAAGCGCGGTCCGGGCTTACGCCAGCGCTTCTTTAGCGGCTTCTTCGGGGGTCAGGCCGTCATAGAACATGTCTGTCAGCCAATCGGCTTCGTCTTCGATGTATTGCTGTGCGTCTTTGCGGGGCACACCCGCTGCAACGAATAATTCTTCAACTTGAATGCACCATTCAATCAGGGCGGCTTCGTCGGGGTCGGTGTCTTGGTGTGTATTTGACATGATGATGTCCGGTTGGGGTTGATGAGCCATCATACGCCAGCGGCGGCGGCTAACAATGGCATGTAATTTTGTGTCGCTATTGCTTTGTCCGTAAGGCGGCCAAGTCACGGTAAAAATATAGCAGTAGTCCGGCAATGACCAATGCGGTGCCAATCACGATGTTGATCTTGAAAGGTTCATTGTTAAGCAAAATACCAAAGCCTATGGCCAGCATGGGCGTCAATACGGTAGCTAGCGACAACGTGGTGGCCGAAATTTTTTGCATTAGGTTGAAGTAACAAAACATCCCCAATACCGATGAGGCAATGACCAGATAGCCGATGGCCATCATTGATCGCGCGCCTGGCATGGTCGCGGGCATTTCAGCCCAAATAAAAGGCAGAAAGCAGAACGAGATGAGGGTTGAGACAAAGATGGAGCCCGATGCCTGTGCGATAGGCGGGATGCGCGCATTGATGTGCTTCACCCAGAAAATGGAGATCGCGTAGGTGAGTATGGCGCAGAACATCAGCACCAGCCCTACGGTGTCGAGGCGTGCTTCTTCGTCGGCCATGGTGTTGGTGTACAAGCCCATAATGGCCACCGCCATGCCAAGCCACTGTATGCCCGTTAACCGTTGCCGGTAGAGCAGGTAGGCAATCAAGCCGGCCACAATCGGCGCAAATCCGAACATCAGCGCAATCATGCCTGACGACAGATAGCCCGTGGCCAGGTAGGTAAATGTCTGCGAGACAATCAGGCTGAATGATCCGGCCAGATAACTGTGCAAGGCGGTGCGTGTAAGGGGCAGTTTTACCCTGATCACGACCAGAACCAGGGCAATGATCGGTGCGGCCAGGCAAAAGCGCAACATTAGCGACCAGAGCTTGGGGATTTCGGCAACGCTCCAGACGATAGATAACGGCGTCAGCGCCCAGATCAAGACAAGTGATACGTATATCGGAACGACGGTCTTGATCTTTGATTCCATGGGGCGCAGGGTGTTTGTGCTTGGGTTTGGTCGCGGGTACATGCCAGGCACCGCTGAGAGTCTGTGTTTGGCCGTCGTTGTCAGTACGATTATCGGCAGTCTGTGTTAAAGATTGTCGATGATCGTGCTCAAGATGATAATACACGCCTGAATGAAGGGCGGTCAGAAGGGTGATTTAAGGATGCTTTTTTGTGTCTGCAAGCCACTGGCGCGGGCATGGCAAACAATTGACAGGCGTTAACAGAATGACAGCGATGGTGCGGCTTGCTCAGGCCAATATTTCTTATCAGGTCGATGGCCAGGGCGAAGGCTTGGTGTTGATTTCGGGAACAGGCGGCGATCTGCACAGCAATTGGGATCATCTCATGGGGCGTTTTACCGCACGTCGACAGGTTGTGAGGGTTGACTACGCTGGGTCGGGAAAGACGCAGGACCATGGCGGCGTATTGCAGGTAGAAGCACTGGCAGAGCAGGTCATGTCAGGGGTTGGTGCGGCCCAACTAGGCAAGTTCGATCTGGTGGGGTATTCGCTGGGGGCTGCGGTTGCAATTTATATTGCTGCGCAGTACCCGCAGCATGTTCGCTCTCTTGTTCTGGTAGCGGGGTTTGCATATGGGGGGCAAAGCCGGTTGGGTATGCAGTCCGACCTCTGGTTGCAACTCATACAAGACGACCCGCGCGCATTTGCCAAGGTCATTTTGCTTACCGGGTTTTCGCCGCAGTTTCTGAACGCTATGGCGCCCGGCGATATTCAGAGTTGGATCGACGCAATATGCACGTCAAACCGCTGGGACGGCATTTCCCGCCAAATTGATTTAGACCGACGCCTGGACGTTCGGGAGTATCTTGGGCAGATACGGGCGCGAACGTTGGTTATCGGCTGTGCCAATGATTTTATGGTGCCCAAGGCGCACGCCCAGGATCTGGCCGAAGCCATTACTGGGGCGCGCTATGTTGAGTTGCAAAGCGGGCACTTGGTGCCTTTTGAGTGCCCCGACATTTTTGCGGACACCGTTTTGAACTTTATAGAAAGTGTTTAAGGGCCGTATTTTTTAATGGGTTGTTTGTCTTGTTTTCTGCGCGGCTACACCCAACCCTGACGCCATTGAGTTGTATCTTTCAAGTCTCGCCACGCGATGGTTTTTACGGCTTTTGAGTACACCGCTTCAATTTCAACCCACGTTATTGCCGTTTCCGGCGGGTCGGGCTCAACGACTTTAATCACCAAAAAATGCTTGTTTTTGGCGATGGGTTTGACCGCAGTCCATTTGGTAAGCAGTAGTTTTTTAGGGTGAAGCGGGTTCAAGGTCACGATCTCTTTGAGGTGGGCCGATTCGCTATTTTAATCGCCGTATCGTGACCAAAACGTAAGGCCTTGCGCATCGTGCTCAAGGGCATTGACGGCTGCCTTGCGATACACTGGGCGCCCGTTGTTTTTTCGAGTTGCATCATGGCGTTGCGTGCCACTGTTTATAAAGCCGACCTTAATATTGCCGACAATGACCGCGGGTATTATGCCAGCCATGCGGTAACGCTGGCGCGGCACCCGTCGGAAACGGATGAACGTATGATGGTGCGGCTGTTGGCCTACGCCTTGTACGCCGACGGTGCCGATACGCTGGCGTTTACGCGAGGTTTGTCGGAAGCCGATGAGCCCGATTTGTGGCGTCTTGATCTTACTGGCGCTATTGAGTTGTGGGTTGAAGCCGGGCTACCCGACGAGCGTCGTGTGCTCAAGGCGTGTGGCCGTTCTGAGGCGGTGGTGCTTATGGCTTATGGCCGTAACGCGACCCTGTGGTGGCAGGGGGTGCAAAATAAACTGGCCCGTAACCCGAAAGTGCGCGCTTTTATGTTTGATGTAGACGGTACCCAGGCCCTGGCTGCCTTGGCCGAGCGAAAAATGACGCTTAACATCAATATTCAAGATGACACCTTATGGGTGTCCTCCGACGCGGGTGAGGCCACGGTACATCTTCAACGCCTGAACGGCTAATTAGCGTTTATGTCTGCACGTCAAACTGCGCCAACCCTGGCCGAACTGACCACGCCTGTTGCGATGGGCTATATACCGTTGGGCATTGTCTTTGGCTTTTTGTTTGTTGAAGCCGGAGGGAGCCCGTGGCTTGCCATTGCTGCCAGCGTGTTTGTTTATGCGGGAGCAGCACAATTCATGATGGTGCCTATGCTGGCGGCTGGGCTGCCGGTGGGGGCCATTGCGCTGGCCACGCTGGTCGTCAATTTGCGTCATGTGTTCTACGGCATTTCTTTGCTTAAGGCGGTGCCTTTGGCGGGCTGGCGGCGTTGGTACAGCATGTTTGCACTGACCGACGAAACGTATGCCGTGCTGACGGCGCTGCCCGAACAATTGCGTGGGCAAAAAATGGTGTTGTTGTCTGCCTTGAACCAATGTTGGTGGGTTGGCGGCACGGCGTTAGGGGTTTGGGCGGGCGCCGTGGTGCAGCTTGATTTGTCCGGTCTTGATTTTGTCCTGGCGGCCTTGTTCGCTGTGCTGGCGGTAGAGCAATGGCGCGCAAAGCGCGTGGTCTGGCCTATTTGGGTGGCGGTGCTGGGTTATGGCGTGGCGTATGTGCTTGCGCCGGGGCAGGCGCTGGTGATTGCCATTGGTTTAAGCGTGCTGGCTGGTGTGTTGGTTAAGCCGGCGCCAAGCAGGGCGGAGGAGCGCAATGTCTGATACAGATTATGTATGGGCAGTGATTGCTGTTATGGCCGGTGTGACTTTTGCCTTGCGAGCCTTGCCTTTTGTAGCCGGCCGCTGGTTACGTCGTCAGGGTTTGGTACATAAACTGGGGGCCACACTGCCCTTGTCTGTGATGACGCTGCTGTTGCTGCATACTATGGTGGGCGCCGCCCGCGAAAACCCCGCCGGCATCTGGCAAGAAGGTATTGCCGTACTTTTGGTGATTGTGCTGCAGTGGCGGACCCGCAACACATTGCTAAGCATTGTGATGGGCACAGCCGCTTACTTATTGATGCGCAACCTTTAATCAAAAGTTGCCTGCGGTAAGGGCCCAATAATTTGCCGGAGTCATGGCCTTAACGACCCCGGCAAACTTACTGTCTTTAGTAGGTATACACACCATGGCCAGTTTTACGGCCCAGGCGCCCGGCGGCAACCATTTCGCGCAGCAGCTGGCACGGGCGATACTTGCTGTCGCCAAACTCTTTCAGGTAAACCTCCATAACCGCCAGGCAAACGTCCAGGCCGACCATGTCGGCTAGCGCCAGAGGCCCAATGGGGTGGTTGCAGCCCAGCTTCATGCCGGCGTCAATGTCTTCCGGAGACGCCAGGCCTTCGGCCAGTACGAAAAACGCCTCGTTGATCATCGGGATGAGGATACGGTTAACTACAAAACCGGGGGCGTTCTTGACGGTGATCGGCGTTTTACCCAGGCGCTCGGCCAGGTCTTTAACCCGGGCGTGTGTCGTGTCGGCTGTTTGCAGGCCTAAAATCAGCTCAACCAGTGTCATCATGGGCACGGGGTTGAAGAAGTGCATGCCAATGAATTTGTCGGCGCGTTGAGTGACGGCGGCCAATTGGGTAATGGAAATGGACGATGTGTTGGTGGCGATGATGACGTCGCTTTCCAGCATCTCGTCGAGCTGCTTCAAAATCTTGACTTTCAGCTCGTAGTTTTCGGTGGCTGCTTCAATGACCATTTGCGCCGGTTTCAGGTCTTCGTAGCGCGTTGATCCTTTGATACGCGCCAATGCCGCAGCTTTGTCGGCTTCGGTAATTTTTTCTTTTTTGATCAGGCGGTCGAGACTGCCTGTAATGGTAGCCAGACCTTTTTCGACGGCTGCGTCAGAAATGTCGACCATTACTACATTAATACCGGATACGGCACACGCCTGTGCGATGCCGTTACCCATTGTGCCGGCACCAATGATGCCTACCGTTGAAATCGTCATGTCAGTATCTCCTTGTGCATGTTTTGATGCTGCGCTGCAGTATAAACGACCGGCGATGGCTGCGGCAGATTGGTTTGCCGGCTTGAGGTTTGTCAATCAGTTTGTCACGCGGGGTTCTTACAATCAGCCGTTGATTTCGGTATGGTGGCGTTTATATTGCTGATCAACTTTTTGTAAGAGCCTGTCTGCCTATGCACCGCGATACTGATTCTGAATGGATGGAAAACGTCACCTTCGACGAGCTTAAGGTCGGGCAGAGCGCACGTTTGGTACGTACCGTTACCACCGAAGATATTCAGGCGTTTGCCGCCGTGTCTGGTGATATCAACCCTGCGCACCTGAATGCCGACTATGCGAACGCGTCGATGTTTCATGGGGTCGTTGCCCACGGCATGTTGGGCGCTGCGATGATTTCAGCGCTGTTTGGCACGCATTTTCCGGGTGCTGGCACGATTTACCTTGGGCAAGACCTTAAATTCATCAAGCCAGTGCGTGTTGGCGATACGCTGACCGTCGTGGCCACGGTGCTTGAAAAGGTCGACCCTAAAAGGCACGTCGTCATGGATTGCCTGGTTACCAATCAGACCGGAGACGCTGTGCTGAAAGGGACTGCACGCTTGTTGGCGCCTGATCAGAAGGTGCGCGTTCCTCGCGTCAGCGCACCCCATATTCAGCTTTTTGACCCTGAAGCTCGGCTGAATGATTTGCTGGCGCGGGTGAAAGGGGGGGAACCCGTGCGTTGCGCCGTTGTGCACCCGTGCGATAGTGAGTCGTTAAGCGGTGCGCTTGACGCGGCGCGCCATGCCTTGATTGTGCCTGTGCTTATCGGCCCTGAGGGCCGTATAAGGCGTGTCGCCCAAGAGGCAGGGCTCGATGTGTCGGGTGTTGACATCGTGTCCGTCGAACATAGCCATGCCGCCGCCGAAAAAGCCGCAGCAATGGCCGCTCGTCAAGACGTCGATATCTTGATGAAAGGCAGTCTCCACACGGACGAGCTGCTTAAGGCGGTGTTGTCTGAGCCCGCCTTGCGCACGGGGCGTAGGTTGTCGCATGTGTTTCGTTTCGACGTGCCGTTGTACCCCAAGCCATTGCTGATCACCGATGCGGCGATCAATATTCGTCCTACGCTGCTTGAAAAGGCCGACATCATCCAGAATGCCATCGATTTTGCCCGAGTGCTTGGGGTAGATAAGCCGCGCGTCGCGATTTTGTCGGCCGTCGAGACCGTCACGCCCGCTATTCCGTCAACCATCGACGCGGCTGCCTTGTGCAAAATGAGCGATCGAGGGCAAATCAAAGGCGGTCGCCTTGACGGGCCACTGGCTTTTGATAACGCCATTTCGCCAGACGCGGTGCGTATCAAGGGCATTGCATCAGAGGTCGCGGGGCAGGCCGATATTCTGGCCGTTCCCGACCTGGAAAGCGGCAACATGGTGGCCAAGCAGCTTGAATATCTGGCGGGGGCGAGCGGGTCTGGGTTGGTGCTCGGGGCACGTGTACCCATCGCACTGACCAGTCGGGCCGATGGGCCGATGGCGCGGGTCGCTTCCGCCGTGTTGGCTGTACTGGCGGCGCGCGACATAAAGCGGCGTCAGGCCGAAAATGCCTGGAAGCTTGGCTGAACGGGTTTATACGCCTGGTTGTGCTTGCGTACCAACCGGGTTAAGTGTGTGCTTCTTTAAGGTGGGTTATGGCCATTCTCGCGGTCAATGCAGGTTCGTCGTCGTTGAAGTTTTCTTTGCATCCGCTGCATGACGGTCAGGTGCAGCCTTTTGTGTTGTCGGGCTGCATCGAGGGGCTCGAGCCCGATGGCTGCCCCAGCATGCGGTGGAAGTATCGAGGCAAAAATGAGCAAGTGCCGCTGGCCGTACCCGCGGGTATCGGCCCCTTCGAGGCGGCTCTGGAACGCTTGCGTCAGCTGTTGTCAGGTTTGGCAGAGGCCGCGTCAATCGAGGCCGTTGCCCATCGGGTGGTGCATGGTGGTGGGCAGTTTACCCAGAGTGTGTTGGTGACCGACGATATTTTGGCCAGGTTGGCCTCGTTCAATTCGCTGGCGCCTTTGCATCAGCCGCATAACATTGAAGGCATCCGTCGTTTCCGAAAGGCGTTTCCGACAGTGCCGCAGGTGGCTTGTTTCGATACCGCCTTTCATGCCACATTGCCCGAAGTCGATTATGCCTTTGCCTTACCCCGCAAGCTTTTAGATCAAGGGGTGCGTCGCTATGGCTTTCATGGGCTGTCGTACCAGTACATTATGTCGGTGCTGCAGCGGCAATCGGCCCACGCCAATGCGCGTGTCATCATGGCACATTTAGGCAATGGGGCCAGCCTGTGCGCAACGCGCCAAGGGCAAAGCATTGCCACCACCATGGGGTTTTCTGCGCTCGACGGCTTAATGATGGGCACTCGCAGTGGTTCGCTTGATGCCGGGGTGTTGTTGTACTTGATGGAGCAGGGCTGGACGCACGCCCAGATTGAAACCTTGCTGTACCGACAAAGCGGCTTGTTGGGGGTATCGGGTATATCGGCCGACGTGCGCACGCTGCGGGCAAACGGCTCACCCAATGCGCTGCAGGCCCTAAAGCAGTTTACGTATCGGATAGTGCGCGAGGCGGGTGGACTTACGGCGTGTTTGGGTGGTCTTGATGTATTGGCGTTTAGCGGCGGGATTGGCGAGAACGACGCCACGTTGCGCGCCGATGTCTGTGGGCGATTGGCGTGGCTTGGCATTGATATTGACCTTACGCTTAACCAAGAAGCCAGCGGTAGCCAGGCCTGCGCAATTCATACCGCAAACAGTTCGGTTGAGGTTTGGGTAATAGCCACTGACGAGGGGCGGGTCGCGGCTTCAGAGGCGGCTTTGTTGCTAGCTGAAAGCTTGCTGAGCTAACTAATGCAAAGGCCCCGCCTTCTGGCGGGGCCTTACTGCCACGATGGCAGTGACACCTGATAGAACAGGTGCATTCAAGAGCCGCTTCGGAGAGTGGCTAAGCTGCCCCCTGAGGGCAGTGAGTTCACTTTACTGCGGTCATTACGTGGCTTCAACCTAGTATTACTACTGATTTATGTAACTGCATGCTGACATGCGTCGACGTGCTAGCGGGTGTTGTCAATCAATGGTGTTGGCCGTATTGCCAGACAGGGCTGCACTCAGGCTGTAGGCCGGGTCAAACGAGTCTTCCCGGGCCATGGGCCATGCGACTCGAAAAATAGTCTGGCGGAATTTGCCCTCGAGAATCTCTCCCGGCTCCAGGTCGGGAAACAAAGCCGACAAAACCTTGACTTCACTGCTGGAGATCCGGCGCGCGATGTGGTGAGGACGCAGTTCGGTAGGGTGGCGCAGCCCCGCCGCACCGAGCAATTCGGCCAGTGCCTTTAATGTGTTGTCGTGAAATTGTTGTACGCGGACCGACTTGTCTTCAACGACCAGGGCCTTTTGACGTTTTGGGTCTTGCGTTGCGACCCCGGTGGGGCAGGCGCCCGTGTGGCACGCCTGGGCTTGAATGCAGCCGACGGCAAACATAAAGCCTCGAGCGCTGTTACACCAGTCGGCGCCCAGCGCCATAATGCGGGCCATATCGAAGGCGCTGATGATCTTTCCGGAAGCACCCAGTTTGATGCGGTCGCGCAGCCCGATGCCGACCAAGGTGTTGTGAACCAGGCGAAGGCCTTCGCGCAGCGGCGTGCCGACATGATCAACAAATTCAATGGGCGCCGCCCCGGTGCCACCCTCGGCGCCGTCGACGACAATGAAGTCCGGCGTGATGCCGGTTTTGAGCATGGCCTTGGCGATGCCGAACCATTCCCAGGGGTGACCAATGCATAGTTTGAACCCGACGGGCTTGCCACCCGACAGGCGGCGCAGTCGGGCAATGAATGCAAGTAACTCGGTGGGCGTGTCGAAGGCGCTGTGACGAGCCGGTGAATTGCAGTCTTGCCCCACAGGTACGCCCCGGGCACGCGCGATTTCGGCAGTGACCTTGGCCCCAGGCAACATACCGCCATGACCGGGCTTGGCCCCCTGTGACAGCTTGATCTCTATCATTTTGACATTGTCATGGGTGGCGCGTTTGACGAATTCCTCTTCGGAAAAGTTGCCTGCTGCATCGCGGCAACCAAAGTAGCCTGATCCGATATTCCAGATCAGATCTCCGCCGTATTCGAGATGATAAAGACTGATGCCTCCTTCGCCGGTATCGTGAGCGAATTGCCCCATCTGAGCGCCTTTGTTGAGCGCGCGTATGGCATTGCCCGACAGAGCGCCGAAGCTCATCGCTGAAATATTGAAGGCTGAAAGGCTATACGGTTTGCTGCAGTCTGGGCCGCCTACGGTGACGCGAAAGTTACTGTTGTCGATATGAACCGGGTTCATTGAGTGGTTGATCCACTCGTAGTTGTTGCCGTAAACATCGTTTTGCGTACCGAAGGGGCGCTTGTCGATATCGTGCTTGGCGCGTTGATACACCAGCGAACGTTCAGCGCGTGAGAAAGGCAGTTCGTCTTTGTCACTCTCAATAAAATATTGCCGGATTTCAGGTCTAATGAATTCAAAGAAATAGCGCAAGTTGCCGATAACCGGATAATTGCGCCGAATGGCATGCCGGGTTTGATTCAAGTCGTAGATGCCCAGCAGGCTTAGCCATAGGCATATGACTGCCGCTACCCACCACGCCTGGTTATGCATCAGCGCCAGCAGACTGAATATCAACGTGCCGAGAATGACCAGATAAAACACGGTATGACGGGTGAGCAAATGAGGCATAAATAATTCCTGTGTTTCCGTTGAGTCCAAACCAGCCTGCGCTGTTTCATGAGCCAGTTGCGGGCACCTGGACTGAAGAGGATAGGTTCAGCTTAACCCAGGCTGGTCATTGCCGGTTAAACGTGGCACGATGATAGGCGATTCATTTCGGGCAAAGGCTACCTATGAAATGTTACCCCTTGCATATGCGTCAAATCCATCAGCGACGTCGTAGCGCTTTTTTTATACTGTCTGGGTTTGCGGACGACACGACCGACAGTTTGCAGCCTGCGCCTGGGCAGGCCGCGCAGTTTAGGCCCGAACCCGGCGGTTCAGAACGCCGCCCCGATGATGAGTCAGACGATGATGACAGCCGTGAGTAACGCGGTCAGGTCCCGTCTGCTCAATGGAGCGCTTGTCCCTTTATTTTGAAGTCTTTCAATCTTGGATATAGTCATTGAAGCCCCGGAAGCGTCCCTGACGCTGAAAATGGGGACATGGACCGACCTTAGTACGCTTGCTCGCGAGGTGCGTCACACTGTTTTTGTCATCGAGCAAAGCGTTCCTGAATCTCTTGAAATCGATGCCTTCGATGCGGTGTCGCTTCATGTGGTGGTGCAGGATACCCATGGACGTGCCATTGGCACGGGAAGGCTGCTGCCAGATGGTCATATCGGCCGTATTGCAGTTTTAAAGCCGCTGCGTGGGCATGGAATTGGGGAGCGCATGATGCGCGCACTGATGAGTGCTGCACATGAGCGTGGTCATGCCAGTGTCGAACTATCGGCACAGTGTCACGCTCAGGCATTCTACGAACGTCTAGGTTTTAAGCCGCAGGGCGCCCCGTATCAGGAAGCGGGCATTACCCATGTCTTTATGCGCTGCGACCTACAAAAAACCACTTAGGGCGCCAAGGCCTTTACTTCTTCGGCGCTTAAAAACCGCGACTCCCCTTCGGCTAGGTCGGCATCGAGTGCCAGCGGGCCAATGCGTTCGCGGTGTAATGCAGTAACTAAGTTGCCCAGGGCTGCAAACATACGTTTAACCTGGTGGTATTTGCCTTCCTGGATCGTGAGCCGGGCCAGGGTGGGGCTGACGCGCTCGACCTGAGCCGGCAGCGTCGGTTTGGTTTCGCCATCAAGCAAGATGCCTTCTGCAAAGCGTCGCTCGGCATCGTCGCTCAGGGGTTCGGCCAATGTGGCCAGGTAAACCTTGTCGCATTGGTGCTTGGGCGAAATAATCCGGTGTGTCCATTGCCCGTCGTCGGTGATCAGAATTAACCCGGTTGTATCGACGTCCAGGCGTCCGACAGTATGCAGGCGATCGCGCTTTTCGACGTCGATCAGATCCATGACCGAAGGGTACTGGCTGTTCTTTAATACGCATTCGTACCCAGCCGGTTTGTTCAGCATCAGGTAACGCAACCCGACAGGCGATAGCGTCTCGCCTTCCCATTCAACAACATCACTCTCTTTAACAATGTAAGTGCCTTTGTCGACCACTTCGCCGTTAACGGTAACCTCACCGGACGATAAGACGCGTCGCGCCAATGATCGGGTCAGGTCGGTGCTTTCGCAAAGGAATTTATCCAGGCGCATGGTGGCTTCTTAGTGTTGAATAGGTGAAGTAAAAAAACGCTCGTGCAGCTCTTCCAACCCCAATGTAGTCAGCAACTGCGTCAGCCGCTCGGCCGGCTTTCGACGAGGCTGGTTGGTGTAACTGGCGACAATCAGTTCGTTTTTCATGGAATGCTCCCAGCCTACCAGTTCGGTGACGGTGACTTGGTAGCCGTGTGCTTGCAGTTGCAGGCAGCGCAGTACGTTGGTGGTATGGCTGCCAAATTCGCGGGTATGAATGGGGTGGCGCCACAGTTCGGCCAGTGCGCCAGAAGACAGCATGGCCGCTTTATTTTTACGTAAGATACTGGCGACCTCGGCTTGGCAGCAGGGCACCAGCACAATGTGCCGCGATTTTTTTTCGAGGGCGAATCGAATGGCGTCGTCAGTGGCGGTATTGCAGGCATGCAGTGCGGTAACCACATCGACACGCTCGGGTAATTGACGGGCCGAAATAGACTCGGCGACAGACAGGTTTAGAAACGACATCCCGTCAAAGCCCAGTCGTGCCGCCAGGTCGGTTGCGCTGGTGACGAGGTCTTCGCGGGTTTCAATGCTGTAAATGTGAGACGTGTCGTTGAGCTGTTTAAAAAACAAGTCATACAAAATGAACCCCAAGTACGACTTGCCTGCACCGTGGTCGACCAGGTTGATGGTCTCGTGGTGCTGTTTGACGTCTTTCAAAAGGGGCTCGATAAACTGAAACAGATGATAGACCTGTTTTAGTTTGCGTCGGCTGTCCTGGTTCATTTTGCCGTCGCGCGTCAAAATGTGAAGCGCCTTGAGCAACTCGACCGACTGGTCGGGGCGGATGTCGTGGGAAGCGGCCATGAATGTCTGAAAGGTAAACGAAAGGCCCGGCTCAGCGGGGCGTCGTCGCCATTTTAGAGCAAGCCGGTGTCTGACATTTCTTTGGAGGATTTGACGATGTACTGGCCTTTACCCTTGGCCTTGGCCTGATACATCAACAGGTCGGCCCAGCGCATCAGATCACTGGCTTTGTTTTGCCCATCGCCGATCACTGCGCCCAACGACGCGCCCAGCTCGCAATGGGTGCCAGCCACATCGAAAGGTTGCTTAAGTGTGCTGATGACTTGGTTGGCCGTGTTTTCTATCGCTTGCCTGGCTTGGGCTTCGGCCCCCAATTGAGTAAGCAAGATAACGAACTCGTCGCCACCCAACCGGGCGATGATGTCGCTTTCGCGAATAAGGCCAGTCAGGCGTTGCGCTACCAATTGCAAGACTTTGTCGCCGGCTTCATGACCCAGCGTGTCGTTGATGGGTTTGAATTGATCGAGGTCAATAAAGATCAGCCCCAAGCTGTCACGGTTACGGCGCGCCATCGCCAATGCATTTTTAAGGTTTTCGGCCAGCAGACGCCGGTTGGGCAGCCCAGTGAGCGAGTCATGGTGCGCTGCGCGTGATAATTCATTTTGCTGGTCTTGAAGCTTGAGCAGCAAGCGGTTGAAGGCAGAGATCAACACGCCGACCTCGCCTTTGCCGGCCCCAGAGAGTGGCGCAAGCGGTGCCAACCCTTTGGACATTTTGTCGGCCTGGCGCGTGGCTTGCGTTAGCGGGCGCAAGGTAAAAGGGACCACCACGGCCAACGAGGCAAACAAGAAAAAAACCGTCAGAAGCGTGTTGCGTAACAAGTAACTTTTAAGTCGCTCAACTGTGTCCAGCGCTTCGGAAGTGGCAATGGCCGACACGACGAACCAAGGGGTATTGGGCACGGATACCGTGGCGGATATTTCTTCGACGCCGTGGGCGTTGATGGTCACGCCGGTGCCCCGATAGCCGAGCATGGCCTTGTCGTGCAAAAGGTTGACGCCCGGCGGTGGTGTTGCCGTGAGCACTTTTTTAGGATTGGAGGACGCGATAAATATTTGGTCGTCAGGCGAAATGAGCAAAAAGCCGCTGCCCGTGCTGCCCAGGCGGGCTTGCATCAGGTTGCCCATAAAGTCCGGGCTGTTCAGAATAGTGAAACCCGTCAGGTAACCCCAAGGGACCCTGTCTTGGTCGAGCAGGGCCAGCGTCATGGGCAAAATGGGGCTGATCTGCCCGGCGATGACAAGTGGTTTGCCGATGTGGGCGGCCTGTTCAGATACGCCGTGAAGTACTTTGTCTGGGACGAGCGATAAAGGCCTGCCGCGCCATTTAAATGTCGTGGTGTCGCGTAATACCCGGCCGTCAGTGGTGGTTAATAGCAGCCCGGCCGAGAACAGGGCTTCAAAGGGTGCGGACCGGCCAAAGGCGCGATCCAGATCGGCGTCATGTTCGACGTTGGTCGGGGTCAGGGTATTGGCCAGTTGTTGCAGCCGATACTGGCGCATCAAAATTTTATGACCGATGTCGTTGGCCACATAGGTTGCCAACGACATTTGCTGCGAGGAAACGACCTCGGTCATGTCGTCGCGCAAGAATTCGGATATGGCAAAGTAACGTACCGTCGAACCGATAAGTATCAGACTCAGGCCCACAACGACCAGCCGGAACAATATGCTTTGAGCCACTGAACGAAGGGCCATGGTGATCTTTATATTTTTGCAGGTCGTCAATCTAGCAGAAAATGAAACACAATAATATATTTTGTCTTGGAGTATATAGGGTTTGTACTGGAATTTTCTGGGTCAATTGTGGTTTGATCCTCGATAATCGAATTCTGTAGGCATGTCTTGCATGACCCGTAAACTTGCGCGCTATGGTTAGGTTTCGAAAATATCGGCCTATGATTAGCGGGAATCACGAACAGCTTATTTCGAGGTAACGCATGATGAAAAAATTAATTTTCACGCGACTAATCTGCTGTCTATGCTGATAAACGCAGATTTTTCATGCCGTGCGTGGGTGTTGCCAGAGCAGCAACAGTGGGTGGCGTCCCCGCAAGGCGGGGTCGAACGCATTATGCTTGACCGAGTCGGTGCCGAAAAAGCCCGTGCGACCAGCATTGTGCGTTATGCCCCCAACTCCTTTTTTCCTCAGCATAGTCATCCGGGCGGCGAAGAGGTTTTAGTGCTGTCCGGTGTTTTCTCAGAAGACAACGATCACTACCCAGCGGGCTGGTATATGCGCAACCCGCCCGGCTCCAGGCACCAGCCCTCCAGTCTCGAGGGCGCTGTTATTTTTGTAAAACTGTGGCAAATGCGGCCCACTGAGCGAAGCTTTGTACGCGTCAATACCAACGATCCGAACGCGTGGCAGCAGGGCGCGGATCGTGCCGAGTGTCCTCTGTTTGCCGACGACATCGAATCGGTCAGGTTGCTTCGTCTCGATGCTGGTGCGGTTCTGCTACCGGCCCAAGTCGACGGCGCCGAGGCCTTTGTGCTGAAAGGTGAATTGACTGAAGGGGCCCAAACTTATCGTGAAAGCGCCTGGTTGCGTTTGCCGGCGGGGCGCTACCCCGACATCATTGCTGGCCCTGAAGGTGCGACGGTATATCTAAAAACCGGGCCGCACACGGTTGTTCAGCCCGCATGACGCCGCTGGTTGGTTTATTGACTTTGCTGGCCATGTTGGCCTTTGCGGCCAATTCCTTATTGGCCCGGGCGGCTTTCTCTACAACAGACATCGATCCCGCGTCGTTTACGGCTATACGTTTGGCATCGGGGGCACTGACCTTGTTCGTCATTTTGCGATGGCAGGGCAGTAAGCCCACATCGTTTCGGTCGGGCGGATGGTCCGCGCTGACGCTTTTTATCTATGCGGCCGCGTTTTCCTTTGCGTATCGCGACATCAGCACAGGTGCCGGCGCTCTGGTTCTTTTCGCGTCTGCGCAGTTGCTGATGATTTCGTACGGGCTTTATAAAGGCGAACGCGCCAGCGTCCTTGGTTTATTACTCGCGTTTGGTGGGCTGGTCGCTTTCCTGGTGCCGTCCGCATCGGCACCTCCCTTGTCGGCTGCGGTGCTGATGGCTTTGGCCGGCTCGGCGTGGGGCGTTTTTTCGCTGTTGGGGCGCTCGCAAGGTGCGCCTATTATCAGTACGACAAGCAGCTTTATCTGGGCGTTGCCTCTAGCCGCCGTGCTTGTACTGACCCAAGTGCAACAATTGAACACCGATGCAATGGGTGTCGTGTACGCCTTGTTGTCTGGGTGCGTGGCATCGGGGTTGGGGTATGCCGTCTGGTATTGGGTTCGCGTGCGGATGACGGCGATCGGCGCAGGCGCCGTGCAGTTATCGGTGCCCGTTATCAGTGCCGTGATGGGTGTGGCACTGCTCGATGAAACAATGAGCCTGCACAGCGTTGTGTCGGCGTTGCTTACTTTAGGGGGAGTGGCCTGGGTTAGTCTGACGATCAGAAACACAAAGGGTTGAATCTAATATCAGGCACTTGTTATTACTCGGGCCGGTTGCGCATCCAGTCTGCCGTACTCATGAAGGCGTTTTTCAGTGATTCACTAAGCGTTTCGGGTATGCCGACGTCTTTCATGGCCTGAGCCATACATGCGACCCATTGGTCGCGCTCGATAATGCCGATAGAAAACGGTAAATGGCGGGCGCGCAGCATGGGGTGGCCGACTTTTTCCATGTAGTACGCTGGGCCGCCCAGCCACCCGCATAAAAACCAGAACAAGCGCTCACGTGCTTGAGCCAGCTCGGGTCCGTGCGCGGCGCGAAGCGCCAGGTAGGCCGGGTCCAGTTCCATCAGGTCGTAAAAGCGTTCGACCAGTTCTTTTACTTTGTCTTCACCACCTAATTGGTCGTAGGGGCTGATTTGTGTCGGTGCTGTATCTGAGGACATAAAGAGATTAAGAGGGGCGTATGTACTGGTGAGGGCTTTGGCCAAATACACACTTACTTAAGCCCCGAGCGAGTTAGTGGGTTGTTGTACCCTGGCTGCGGTCAAGTAATTTTTTAAGTGCTTGTTTGAGGCCCGGCGAGAACAGCGGTACCCATTGGGGTGCGGATTCTCCGGTGCTGACCGATTTTATCTCGATAGATTGGCCAGTGAAGGCCGTCGTTTTTCGGGCGTTGTTCTCGTAAGCCTTAAGTAATTTATTGGCTGTTGCTTGCGCCTGAAACATACGTGTTTCAGGCGCGCCCGATGTTTGCATGTAATGATCGAGCACGCGCTGAATATCATCGATAAACAAGGCCAGGGCGTGGTCCCCAATACAGTCGGGGCGCTCATAGCCCCACGATGGTGTGTTCATAAGGTTCAGAAAAACGCCTTTTCAAGGCAGGTTAGTCGGCCGAAGAAAGCTTCATGAGTACGATGCCGCTGACGATGAGTATAGCGGCGAGAATTCGTGTGGCGCTGAGCTGTTCCCCCAGCATAACAATACCCAAGACAAATGCGCCTATGGCGCCGATGCCTGTCCAGATAGTGTAGGCCGTACCCAGCGGCAGGGTACGCATAGATAGCGCCAATAACGAAAAACTGGCGAGCATCATTACCAGAGTGACCACAGATGGCAGTAACCTGGTGAACCCGTTTGAAAGCTTCATTGAGTAAGCCCAGACGACTTCAAAAATACCCGCAACAATCAACAGACCCCAAGCCATGGCGGCTCCTTAAGTGTCGGGTCGTCCCGGTATAAGTGCCCGTAATGGGTGAGGTCGTCCTCGTCTTTCATTATAGCGGCTTGCTTGCCATGCAAATAAAAAGCCGGCCCGATTGTTTCAATGGGGCCGGCTTGGGTCCTGCATAATTACCGCAATGCGCCCGTTAAGACGCGGGGGGTAATTAGAGAATCTGGATGTTCGACGCTTGAGGACCTTTTTGGCCCTGCGTTGCAACGAAAGACACGCGCTGGTTCTCTTCGAGCGATTTGTGGCCTGAACCTTGAATTTCGCTGTAGTGAGCGAAGAGGTCCTTGCCACCGGATTCAGGCATGATGAAGCCGAACCCTTTCTCGTTGTTGAACCATTTCACGATACCGATTTCTGTAGTCAATTGAATTTCCTAGTTAAAAGGGAAAAGTATCCCCTCGAACACTGTGGACTGTATAAGGATATAAAGCCACTTAAGTTACTTTTGGTTTCAATTAAACTGAGCGCGAGATGCCGCCGTCGACGCGGATATTTTGGCCGGTAATGTAGCCTGCGCCGTCTGAAAGCAGGAAGGCAATGGTGGCCGCAATTTCTTCAGCCTTGCCATAGCGCTGCATGGGTACGCTGGTTCGTCGCGCATCAGTTGTGGGCAGACTGTCGATCCAGCCGGGTAGTACGTTGTTCATACGCACATTCTTGGCGGCATAGGTGTCGGCAAAAATCTTGGTGAAACTGGCCAACCCGGCCCTAAAGACGGTTGATGTCGGGAACATGTCAGCAGGTTCAAAAGCCCAGGCTGTAGAAATATTGACAATGGCGCCGCCGCCTTGTGCGGCCATGATTGGGGCGACGAGCCTTGCAGGCCTGACCGCACTCAAAAAGTAAACCTCCATGCCGCTGTGCCAGTCGTCATCGGAGATATCAAGAATGGGCCCGCGTGGGCCATGCCCTGCAGAGTTGACCAGAGCGTCGATGCGTCCCCAGCGCGCCATGGCTTGGTCGACGACGCGTTGTACATCTTCGTTGTTTTGGTTTGAGCCAGTTACGCCGATGCCGCCGAGCTCTTGTGCCAGCGCCTCACCCTTGCCCGACGACGACAAGATCGCTACCCGGTAGCCGTCTTGCGCCAGCTTGCGGGCAGCCGCAGCGCCCATACCAGACCCACCGGCTGTAATTACTGCTACTTTTTCTACAGACATTTTGTTCTCCATCAGTATGTGTTTACCTTTTAATTATGGGTGTAATGACGTTAATTTGCGCGCGAAGAATAAACGCAATAAAGTGTAGAAAAACTACTCCCAGAGATTGTTATGCAATCACGTCGAAAGTTGCCTCCGCTGAATGCGCTGAGGGCCTTTGAGGTATCGGGTCGGCGACTCAGCTTTCGTGCGGCTGCCGACGAGCTCGGCGTCACACAGGGCGCGGTGGCGCAGCAGGTACGGGGCCTCGAGGCGCATTTGGGTGTTGTGCTGTTTCGGCGCTTGCCTCGGGGGTTGGCGCTGACGCCGTCAGGGGCAGGCTATCTGGCCGAGGTCACGCGGGCGTTCGACACGTTGGCCGAATCAACCCAGCAGTTGCAGGCCAGGCCCGACACGGTCACTATCAGTGTTACGCCTACCGTGGCTACCAAATTGCTTATTCCGCGTTTGGCTGAACTGAATGCGGCCCTGCCTGGTATTGATTTGCGTACGCTGGCGACAGAGTCATTGTCAGATTTCGACCGCGATCAAGTTGATTTGGCGGTGCGTTTGACGAGGCCACCATTTGCGCCCGACCTTGAGGCCAGGTTGCTCTTCCGGCAATCGCTGGTGGCAGTGGCCAGCCCGCATCTGGCAACAGGGTTGCGGTTGCCGCTTGAGGCTGCTCGCTTGCGGTCGTTGCCCTTGTTGCACGACGCACATAATCATTGGCCGAAATTTCTTGGCGTTTCAGAAAAGTTACCGGGCCTGGTCTTTAACCAGACCGCACTCGCGCTGGATGCTGCGATGGCGGGGCAAGGGGTGGCGTTGGCCTGCAGGGCATTTGTCGCCGCCGATCTGGCGGCGGGCCGCTTGTTGCAAATGACCGACGTCACGAAAACCGTCGCGCCCGATTTTTACCTGGTGCGCAAGCGTGATATGCATGTAAACAGTGCCGCTAGCGCTGTATGGGATTGGTGTGCCACACATCTAAGCCAATAGTCAGGCCGTATCTGCCCATCTCTGTCGTATAGCCAGAATTTCCGGCAAATTCCTGATAAAGACTTCGACCACCGTTGGGTCGAAGTGTTGACCGCTTTGTTGGCGCATAAAGTCCAGGGCATCGTCGACTGACCACGCGTGTTTGTATGGTCTTTCGCTGGTCAGCGCATCGAAAACGTCGGCGACCGCAACAATGCGCGCGGCCACCGGGATATCTTCACCCTTGAGGCCGTCAGGATAGCCGGTGCCGTCCCAGCGTTCGTGATGACTGCGCGCAATGGTAGCGGCCAGATTAAGCAGACCCGAAGGGTGTTGGCCCAAGATTTCGGCACCAATGATGGTGTGCTGCTTCATGACGGCCCATTCGTCGTCCGACAGTTTTCCGGGTTTGGTCAGGATGGCATCGGGGATGCCGATTTTGCCAACGTCGTGCATGGGTGCGGCGTGCAGCAACTCGTCGGCCTCTTTATCGGGAAAGCCCATGGCTTTTGCAAGCGTGCGTGCATATTGGCTCATCCGGACAACATGCATGCCCGTTTCGTTGTCTTTATATTCGGCAGCACGCCCCAGGCATTGCACGATTTGCAGGCGAGTCGTCATTAGCTCTTGAGCCTGCACCAAAGAAAGGTGGGTGCGAACCCGGGCGCGCACCACCGACGGGTTAAACGGCTTGCTGATGTAGTCGACGGCGCCGATGTCCAGGCCGTTTTGTTCGTTTTCGGCATCGGCCAGTGCCGTTACGAAAATGACGGGTATGTTTGTTGTCCGGGGGTCTTGTTTAAGTGTTGTGCATACTTCATAGCCCGTTATTCCGGGCATCATGACGTCAAGCAGCACAAGGTCGGGGCGGTCGGCGTGCACGCGATCAAGGGCGGCTTTCCCGTCGCGGGCAAATAAAAGCCTGTAATCGGCTTGTAGGGTGTGACGCAAAACCTGCAAGTTGGCTGGTTCGTCGTCAACCAGAAGCAGGGTGGGGCGTTGGTCTTGGCTGTCTTGCATACTTATGTTTCCGCTATGTTCTTGTCGTCGAGGGACGATGCGCCAAGGTGTCTTTGGATAATTTCGGTGGCTTGTGTAAATTCGAAGGCGTTCATGGCATCTCGCAATGCGCCGGCATCGTCGCGGGCACCGCGCTGCTCAAGGTGCGAGCAGACCAAGCCTAGCAGGGCGTCGTCGAACTCGCAGCGCATTGCGACACCGTGCAAGCGCATGAGGGCTTGTTGCATGTCTTTTGACGATGCGGCGAGGTTGGTGTGGTTGTCGGCTTGCTCGGGGGCTTTGGGCAATTGGGACCGTAGCTGTTCAAGCGCACTGTGGACCTCAGAAAAGCGTTGTCGAACAACGGCATGCTGTTGCTGAACTATCAGGTCTTCGAGTTGGCCGTACAGGGTCGACAATGCGGGCAGCGCCAGATTAGCGGCAACACCCCTCAGGCGGTGCAGATGGAACCGTAGTGCATCCCAGTCTGCGTTTTCAGGTATTTCTTGAGGCAGCGGTTCGGTTTGAGTCAGATTGCGCACAAAGTTGTGAAGGGCGAGCTCATAGTCTGCTGGCGTACCCCACAGCTTTATACCGGCTTGGGTATCAATAACAGCTTTTGTGGTCGGTTTTTGCAATGTGGCGCTGGCGACGTCGTGCGCTGGTTTGGTGCCGAGCACACGCGCTATTTCGGTAAACAAGCGGGGCGGGTCGAGCGGCTTTAGTGCGAAACCGTCCATGCCGGCTTTGGCGGCTGCTTCCCGGTCGTCGGCCATTACACTTGCCGTCAGGGCGATGATGGGTGTCCTGGTTTGCCCGGTTTCGCGCTCGTGCTGACGAATCAGGCGGGTGGCCTGAAGACCATCGGCGCCAGGCATGTGCACATCCATTAACACGATGTCGAAGCTGTTGCTTCGGTATTGCTCGACGGCGTCGTTGCCGTCGACGGCCCGACGCGTACTATGTCCCGCATTTTCTAGGACCAGACCGAGCAACTGGAGGTTTTGCGGGACATCGTCTGCAATCAGGATATGCAGTTTAGGCAGCGTTGGGGCGGGGCGCGGTTCGTCGGCCAAATGGGGTGCCTGCCCTACCGGTAGGGGAAGCGTGACGTGAAATGTACTTCCCTTGCCTAGTTCGCTTTCGACGCTGATGGTACCGTTCATCAGCTCGACCAGTTGCCGCGAAATAGCTGTCCCTAGGCCTGTGCCGCCAAAGCGGCGGCTGATGGATGCATCGGCCTGCGTGAATGGCTGGAAGAGCCGTCCAACCTGTTCTGGCGTCATGCCGATACCTGTATCGCTGACTGTGATGTGGATTTGCCCCGCCGCTGAGGAGAACGCGATATCGACTCGGCCCGTTTCAGTGAATTTGATGGCGTTACCGACAAGATTGGTCAGGATTTGAAGTACGCGTAATGGGTCGCCGCGATAGTACTCCGGCATGTCATCTTGGATTTGCGTGTGCAGCGCAAGCTTCTTGGCGGTAGCACTCAGTCGTAAAGATGATTCGATCTGCATTGCCAGCGCTCTGAGCGAAAAGTCGGTGTGCTCCAGCTCCAGACGGCCCTTTTCCATTTTGGTTGTGTCCAGAATGTCGTTAAGCAGTCTTAACAGCGAGCGTGAGGAGTCGCGTACCGTATTGAGGTGGCTGCGTTGTATCGCGTCGAGCCTGGTTTGCAGCAATAAATCGGTGAAGCCAATAATGGCGTTCATGGGCGTGCGGATTTCGTGGCTCATGGTGGCCAGAAACGTGCTTTTTGCCGCAGCGGCTTGTTCGGCGCGCTGCGCCGCTTCGCGTAGCGAAGACTCAAGCGTGTGGCGATCGCTGATGTCGGTGACAAAGCCTACAAACAGCAACTGGCCGGGCAGGTCGACGCGACCGACGGCCAGGCGCAACGGTACATGAGAGCCGTCACGACGCAGCCCCACGACTTCGCGCCCTACACCGATAACCTTGGCCTGTCCGGTAGATTGATAGTTGTGCAGATAGCCATCGTGAGCCGACTGATAAGGCTCGGGCATCAGCATTTTGATGTTGCTGCCAATGACTTCGTCTGCACGCCAGCCAAACAGGCGCTCGGCCGAGTGGTTGAAGTCGTGAATAATCCCTTTGCTGTCGATGGTGATAATGCCGTCAACGGCGGTGTCGAGCGTGGCTTGTAGACGGGAGCTGCCTTCTTGTATGCGACGGTTCAGATCGTATGCGCGAATGAGTCCGTTGACGGCTACGACCATGACCGTTACGGTAATGGTAAATGACGATAAGGCCAACGACGCATAGGTCGTATTGAGCAGGATACCGCCCTGGGTGGGCATTGGGTCGCCAATGAACCGCACGGCCACCATACCGGTAAAGTGCATGGCTGCAATGGCTAGGCCCATGACCAAGCCGCTAATTATCAGGCGCGGTGTGCGGCCAAGCGAAGTGCGTCGCAAACCATACCTGACCCATAACGCCAGCATGGCCATACCGACCGCCACCACAATCGATAGCCCGAACATGGCCGGGTCGTAACGCATTTGTAATGGCGTTTGCATGGCTGCCATACCGGTGTAGTGCATGGCGCCTATGCCTGCACCGACCAGTACGCCGCCAGCAATCAGTCGCGAGCGCGAAACGTACGACTGGCTCAGCAAGTGCAGCGCCCACCACGACGCAAGCAGGGCAGGTACGACAGAAAGCAACGTAATGGTGGTGTCGTAGCGCACCGGCGCAGGCAATTCGAAAGCAAGCATGCCAATGAAGTGCATGGTCCAGATGCCGCCACCCAGCGCGATGGCACCTGCGCCAAGGCCGATATGCCGATACAGCCGGCTTTGTGTGCTGGCCGCCATGCTGGCGGTTTGTAGCGCCATGGTGGCTGAAAAGACTGAAACAACGACGGCGAGTAGCACCAGGCCGATATCGTGTGAACCGTGTACGAAGGCCTGATGTGGGGTATTGGGGTCGAGAAAAAAGATGAGTTGCTCCGGTGAACTGGGGAAGCTCGTACTTAATGCGTTTGGGTTATCGATGTCTTGTCGACATTAGGTGCAGCATATTTTAAGCCGATGAACGATTTGCCTTCCGACGAGCCCAGCGGGGGCAGTTAGGCGCTTCTTTGCGTTATGTGTCATTTGCCTCAGCGATGACGTATTGCTGCAAAATAGCCGTTCAGTTAAGTTTGATGAAAAAATGGCCAGAACGGGCTTTGGATCTTCTGGTGTTAGGGGCAATTAAAGGGGAGGCGCATGAATATCGAAACCAACAGAGACGAGCCCGATGACGAGAGTTCGGCCGGTTGTGATGCGGTCGAATTGGTCATACCGTCTCGCGATAAAGACCTGGGTGGCTTTTCTGTGCGACGTGTATTGCCCACGGCCAAGCGCAAAATGGTTGGCCCATGGATCTTTTTCGATCATATGGGGCCGGTCAGGTTTCCGGCGGGGCAGGGTATTAATGTCAGGCCGCATCCGCATATCAATCTTGCGACAGTCACTTATCTATTCGAGGGTGAAATTCTCCATCGCGACTCAGTGGGCAGCGTACAGCTTATTCGGCCCGGCGACATCAACTTGATGGTGGCCGGCCGGGGTATTGTGCATTCAGAACGAGAGCGGCCAGAGGTGACAGCGGTCGCGCACAATCTTCATGGTCTGCAATTATGGCTGGCCCTACCCGAGGCCGATGAAGAGATAAACCCTGCGTTTTATCATTATCCGGCTGCAGATATCCCTTCGGTTACTGTCGAAGGTGTGTTGCTGCGGGTCATGATGGGGGAGGCCTACGGGGTGACGTCGCCGGTCAAAACTTTTGCCCAGACGCTTTACGTCGAGGCGCATATGCAAGCAGGTCAAGCGCTCGTTTTACCCCAGGCTCAAGAGCGTGCTGTGTATGTGGCGCAAGGCGGTCTGAAGGCCGGGGACACGCATATTGCTGAACATGCCATGGCTGTGTTTTCGGCAGAGCCCGGCATTGTGTTGACGGCACTCGCCGAGTCGCGCATCGCCATTATTGGTGGCCAAACCATGTCCGCTCGTTTCATCGACTGGAATTTTGTGTCCAGCCGCAAAGATCGTATTGCACAGGCCAGGGCCGACTGGAAAGAACAACGCTTTGCCGCGATTCCCGGCGACGATCTCGAGTTCATCCCGTTGCCCGAATGAATTACCATCGGACTTTTGCCAAAAACCGAAGGAAGTGACATGGAAAAGGAAGTAGAGCGTTTCGCAGGTAAGGTCAGTGATATCAATGCCGTGCTTGAGGGGCTTCAGGCCGCCAACCAGGTCACACTCGATGCTCTGGTTTTAGCGATGCTGTCCACCAACCCGCAGATTATCGGCCCCATGCGCGGCCTTATTGCCAAAATGGAGCGCGAAGTGTTGGGTAGCGTTGCCGATGCCGGCGAGCTTGCGACGATTAGCTACAGTAATCGCATCGCCGATGTTTATGGGCTGATAGACCGCGCCGAAAAAGCGGCGCTCGAAGGGGTCGAAGGTGGCGCGTCTGAATGACGGCGACGTTGATCCAGAGTTTGTCACACGTTGTACCCGGACCGGTGGCCGTATCAAAACGTAAATTTGACCTGCAGACATGGTGCGTAAGGCCACGCCAATTCATGGCGTGTCTGCTATTTATCTGTCGCCTTTCGAATGCAAAGATGTTACGATTTGTGGCGATTTGAATTGCCTTTTAACAGATGTTGCTGTGTCAGCCAAAGCAGCCCCGGAGACCGAATTGAACAAGAAATTTTCAGCCTTGCTTGCTGCAGGCCTGGCTACAGCTGTGCTCGCGGGCTGCAACAGCGGTAACTCACCTTCGGGCGATTCTGTTAAAGGCACGCAAGGTCCGAACATCCTTTTCGTAATCATGGATGACGTCGGCATCGACCAGATGAAGGTCTTTGGCTATGGCGGGATCGACAACCCCATCGCGGGCGAAAATGTGGGTAGGGGTTTGGGGCCCAATTTGCCCAATATAGATGCCGTTGCTCGCGCAGGGGTTCGCTTTCGCAATACCTGGTCCATGCCCGAGTGCTCCCCAGGTCGCGCCGCATTCTTTTTGGGTCGTTTCCCGTTGCGCACCGGCATACAACAGGCCATCGGTCCCAACGACCTGGCCACGTCTCAAATATCGCCCTACGATATGACCGCGCCCAAGCTACTTAAGCGGGCCAACTACGAAAGCGGAATGTTCGGCAAGTTTCACTTGGCCGGCCCGGAAAACAACGAAGCCGAGAACGCCACACCCAGCGTGCTCGGATGGGATTATTTCTACGGGTGGGTAGGCGGGCTGCCCAGCTCTATCGATACTACGGCGGGCGATAACGCCACAGCGTCGGGCACGCATGTGTGCGGTTTCGTTCCCGGCAAGTCGGTCGTCGGTGGCGCCGAGAAAGGCGCCTGCTACCAGCCCAATGGCAGTTGCACGGTCATTCCCCCGGCATCGCCGTCGCAAGATGTACCCGGTCTGCAATGTCTGGATTCTGGCGGCATCTTCGTCCCCGAAGCTACGTGTGGCACTCCTCCGGCATCGCTCGACTTTACGCGCCAAAATGCCTACTACGTCTCACCGCTCGTTATCATAAAAAACGGTGATGTCGAAGTAGTCAAGCTGACTGATCCACGCGCACGTGGGTATCGCACCCGCATCGAGACTGATGCAGCCATTGACTGGATCAACACTCGTTCTGCCGACAGGGCCTGGATGGCCACGGTCAGCTACAGCGCGCCTCATACGCCATTGCAACAACCTCCGAAATCTTTGGTGCCGGGGCATACCGGCGCGCTAGATAACCTGAGCTGTACCGGAAAGCCTGTCGAGGGACGTTTTCTTCAAGATCGCATGACAGAAGCCATGGACACCGAGTTTGGCCGGCTGCTGGTCGAAACTGGTCTGGCCACGCGCAAGCCCGACGGCAGTCTGAACTACGACCCCAAGGCATCGAACACTGTCATTGTGATCGTGGGCGACAATGGCACACTGGGCTCTTCGGTGAAGTTGCCGTTTGATCCGACAAGGGCGAAGGGCACCGCTTACCAGACGGGCGTCTGGGACCCGCTGATTATTGCGGGGCCGCAAGTTGTTGAGCCTGACCGGGAAGTCGATCATATGGTTAACACGGTAGATTTATTTCAATTCTTTGGCGAGCTGGCCGGCCTGGATGCACACAAAGAAGTGCCGCGTACCATTGACTCAGTGGGGATTTTGCCTTACCTGACAAACCCCGGCCAAGGCAGCTTGCGCACGATTAACTTCGCCATGGGCGGCTTGAACCAGCAAGCCGATGGGGCCAAAAACGGGCCTTGCGTCATTGGAACGTCGTGCACCATTATTCCCATATCGAAAGGCGTTTGTGAGGATAACCAGGGCGTATGGTGGGGGGCTGGATACAATGACATTTCGGTGTTGCCGGCCCCCGACCCAATTAAAGGTTATGCCACATGTGCGGCGGTTAATGAGGCACGTTACAAGAACGACCCCACTTCGGTATTGGACATTGTGCCTGAGTCGTCGCTGGCCATCCGCAACGACCGCTTCAAGCTTGTACGAAACGTCAGCGAAGACTATGTGCCCCCCCCCACAGACAAGTTCGAAAAAAAGACTGTCTACGAGTTATACGAGATCAATCAGGCCAAGCCCAAACCGTTGCTTGATACCGCTGATCGCAAGCTCGACCCGTCTGCAAACGCCGAAACGCAAGCCGCCTACAACGAATTGTTTGCCAAGCTCGGGGATATCCTGGCCTCTAACCCTGATTGCCCGGGCGATGGCAACATGGATGGCGTCGTCAACGCCGAAGACCTTAGTAATTGGGCCCGAATCGCCAAGGCCTGGGGTTTATCCAGCGTTTACGATTTTGTGACCTTAACCGGTGACTTTCGCGACGGTAAGACGAACAACACCGACGAAGCAGTCATTCAGGCCAATTTAAACAAAACCTGCGCACCCACATATGGCCTCTATTAAACTCTTGTATCGCAAGCGGCTCTGGGTTGCGGTTGCGACGCTGGGTTTTCTCGTTGCCACCGCTGTTCTCTGGCAAAGCCCTTCGTCGAGGCCGCTGGCCAAGCCAGTGGTTGTTGTTGGCGATGGCGTGTCTACGCCTGCGGATATGGTTTGGGTGCCTCCCGGCGCCTTTCAGATGGGTAGCGACAGCAAGTTGGCTCAGCCCAACGAAAGGCCCGCCCACGTCGTGAGGGTGAAGGGTTTCTGGATGGACATAGCCCATGTCACCAACGACCAATTCGATAAGTTTCAGCGTGACACGAACTATGTCACGACCGCCGAAAAGAAACCCGACTGGGAAACAATACGCGTGCAGTTGCCCCCGGGCATTCCACGGCCACCTGACGATGTACTGGTGGCGGGTGCCATGGTCTTCGTCGGTACCAAGGGGCCGGTCAATCTGAATGATTATTCGCAATGGTGGCGTTATGTGCCAGGTGCCAATTGGCGGCATCCGCAAGGGCCAGGCAGTTCAATCGAAGGCAAGGGCGATCACCCCGTCGTGCAAGTCAGCTATGAAGACGCGCAGGCCTATGCGGCATGGGCGGGCAAGCGCCTGCCCACCGAGGCCGAATGGGAATATGCCGCGCGTGGTGGTCTGGAACAGGCTACTTATGTATGGGGCGACGAACTGATGCCCGATGGTCAGCCTATGGCCAATTATTGGGACGAAAGACAGGGCCGATTCCCGGTGGTCAGCCCCAAGGCCGGCGGCGCCGAGGGCACCTTGCCAGCCAAAACTTTTCCGCCCAACGGTTATGGTCTTCATGATATGACTGGTAACGCGTGGCAATGGGTGGCCGACTGGTACAGCGCCGATTATTTTCGCCAGCAAGCGGCCGCCAAAGGGCCGCTCAACGACCCGAAAGGCCCGGCGAAGGCGTTCGATCCATCCGACCCTGGTGTTCCGGTCGATGCGCCAAAGCGCGTGATAAGGGGCGGTTCGTTCCTTTGCAACGAAAGCTATTGTCTGTCGTACCGTCCCAGTGCGCGACGTGGTTCAGACCCCTACAGCCCCATGTCTCATGTTGGGTTTCGCTTGGTTAAGGATGCGCCTGCACCGACGGCTATTATGTCGACCCGATAAGGCCGTCATTCTGCTGCTGTCGTACGTGGCTTAATGCCAGCAAGGAAACTAACATGGGCTTATGGACGGTCTGGGATATTGGGCCTGCAACCGCGGCAGTGGTAGCGCTTGCAGTAGCGTTTGTTTTGTCGGTGCCCTTGGCCCGCGCGGCCTATCTCATGCCGCGCCTTCTTGATGCCGGCATTCCGTCCGAGCCCTCGCCCAGCCATAAGCGCTATCGTGCCGGGTTTTGGGTCGTCGCCCCGATTTTGGGCCTGGTATGCAGCTGGCGCTACGGGGCGACGCTGGCCACCGTTGCAGCCATCGTTTTTGTTGTCATGCTGCTGGCGCTGGCCTGGGTCGATGCCGAAACGGGCTTCTTGCCCGATATGTTGACCATCCCGTTATTGTGGCTTGGTTTACTGGTCAACTTGGGTGACACTTTTTCCATGTTGCCAGACGCAGTGCTGGGTGCAGCAGGGGGGTACATGGTGCTCTGGGTCATTTGCGGCGGCTTCACGTGGGTGACTGGTCGCCAGGGCATGGGCTACGGTGACTTCAAACTGCTCGGTGCGCTGGGTGCGTGGCTGGGTTGGGCGTCATTGCCCTGGGTATTATTGGTCTCGTCACTGTTGGCGTTAAGCATTGCGCTGTTGCGCCTCATGTCAGGGCGCCTGACGGCCGGCCAGCCATTTAGCTTTGGCCCTTACCTTGCTGTTGTCGGCATTGCCGCCCTGCTAAGGCTGTAAGGTGCTCACAGAAAGACTGTAAAGGCGCGCCGCGACGACAAAATAGGTTAACGCGCGCGGGCTATTTTAGTGACCGACCATTTGTCATCGCCTATGGCCTGGCAGGTCGGCTGAAGAAAACCCCTGCGGCGGTGTTGCCTGGCTAGCCATCCTAATGTCTTCGATGATACCGTCCTGATCTATAGATACTCCTTGGGGCGTTACAGCCGCCAGCGTAACGCCCTGGGCCAGCGTGTGCCCCACGCTATATGCTTTGGCTGGCCCACCGTTTACAGAAAGCAGGGCTGTGCCGCGCTCGCCGGAAGACAGCAACCCCAAAACCGCGATGCGCAAGCGAGCGCTATTGCCACCGAACCAATTGACCAGCGGCGAAATATCCTGGCCCGGCGCCGGGCCAGAAGCCAGAACGGGTGGAGCCGCCACAGGCCTAGGGGCAAGCAGCAGTGCGCTCCAGACTCCGAGGCCAATCGCCACGGCCAAGACAGCCAGCAACTGAACGATAAGCGGGACATTATTTGGCCAAGCTGCGAGGGTAGAACGTGGGAACATGATTTTGCACAAAATTGGTCAAGTTTGGATCATGCCTCAAAAAAATCAGAAATGCTCTTTATTCATTGTTGTCGAGCATAATTTTTCATCATTGTCGATCTTGTTGTGACGGCAGGGTTTTATCGGGTAACATCAATGCTTACTCAATGTATTCAATTGAATCAAACCATTTCTTGAAAAATATTGGCTCATCTCGTAATGACAGGTGACTTTCACCCATTCAACGCCAACGCACACAAGTCTGCGCGTCAGCAAGGGTTCTCGCTTATTGAGATCATGGTGGTCGTGGTCATCATGGGCGTGCTTGCGGCGCTGGTCGTACCCAAAGTCATGGATCGTCCCGATCAGGCGCGTATCATTGCGGCGAAGCAAGATATCGGTGCGATCATGCAGGCCCTTAAGCTCTACAGGCTTGATCATGGCCGCTACCCGACGTCCACCGAAGGGTTAAACGCCTTCGTGGTCGAGCAAGGCAAGGCTTCACGTTACCTGGATCGCTTGCCGAACGATCCCTGGAATACACCGTATCAATATTTGAATCCCGGTGTATATGGCGAAATCGATGTGTTTTCATTGGGCGCTGACGGCAAGCCCGGAGGCGAGGGCGTTGATGCCGATATTGGCTCCTGGGCCCGTTAATCGCCAATATGGGTTTACATTGCTTGAAATGATGATCGTCCTGGTCATCATTGGCGTAGCCACCGCTATGGCCAGCGTATCGGCGCCTGGCAGAGATGGCGCCCGCACGCTGCGTCAAGATGCCCAAAGGCTTGCTTATTTATTCACCGCAGCACAGGCCGAGGCCCACGGCAGCGGGCAAGCCATCGTCTGGGCCTACGACACCGATGGCTTTTATTTTGTCCGTCAGCCACGGTCTCTTGTCTTGCCGGTTCGAATGGCTGTGCGCGCGCAGTCTGTTACCGACTCAGCCATTGGTGGTGACACGGCCTTACGCCCACGCGAATGGATTTCATCCGAAGCAGTGGCGGTGCGCATCGAACCCGACAGTGGTCTGCTGTTTGGTGCCGACTGGATACCGGCCCCGTTTCAAATGACGCTTGAGGCTGGAGGCAATATGGTTGTCTTGTCCCGGTTGGGTAACGGTCGTTTCGTGGTCGATCCATGATGGCGGTGGCTCGCCAAAGCGGCTTTACGCTCATCGAGGTTTTGATCGCGCTTGCGATTGTTGGCGTTGCTCTGGCTGCGTGCGTACGTGCCTTGGGTGTAGGTGTTAACGGCGTGCGCAACATGCAAGAACGCAGCCTGGCACAGCAAGCGGCACAGAACTTCTTGGCGGAAATGCGGCTCCAGGCCGTTTTCCCAGCCTTGGGCCGACGCGCCCAGCCATGCCCCCAAGGCACACTGGCGCTTGCGTGTGAACAGGAGGTGCAAGAGACGCCGAACAATAACTTCAGGCGCGTTACAGTACGTGTGACCCTGGGCAACGGGCCGATATTGGCACGGCTCGATGCACTGATGCCGAGGTTGCGATGAGGGTTGCTCACAACAGCCAGCAAGGCTTCACCCTCATCGAAGTATTGGTTGCGCTCACCCTGATGGCGCTGGTTAGTCTTATTTCCTGGCGGGGTCTGGAAACGGTGCACAATGCGGGCGAACACCTTGATGGGCGCGCCGAGGAAACGCTGTCGCTGCTGAGGGTGCTGAACCAGATCGAACGTGATGTTTTGCTGCACGCAGGTCCGGATATCTTGCCGGGGTCGGTGATGGGGTTGACAGACAACGTGCAGGCAAACATCGGGATGCCGTCAGGCATTGTCTGGGATGTCAATACCGGTTTGGGCCTGGTGCGCGAAGCAGGCAATGGCAATTGGCAGCAATTGCGCTGGCATCTCGAAGATGGCAGGCTGTTGCGGGCAACAGGTGCGCCTTCCCATCGTTTGCCGCTGCCTCTAGCTGAAAACAGCGTTATTGTCCTTGAGCAGGTTCGCGCCCTGACTGTAAGGGTATGGCATCCGGGTCAGGGTTGGGTTAACCCGACGCAAAGCTTGGCGGCCAATCCACGCTTGCGTAGTGGTGTGGTTGGCCCGATCGGTCTCGAAATTGCCCTGTATCGCCAGGGGCCGGCCGCCGACAAGCCCTACCGCAAAGTGGTGCTGCTGCCATGATCCGATATAACGCCGTTCGCCAACGCGGCATGGCCATTATCGCCGCCCTGGTTGTTGTCGTTGCCGCGTCGACACTAGCGGCTTCCATCATCGAGCGCCAAGGGCTTTTGGCTAATATCCTCATTACAGAAGGTGACCGAAGCCAGGCCGCCTTGATGTTGCGAGGGGGGCTGGACTGGGCACGTTTTGTGCTGCAAATGGATGCCCGCGACAACCCGACCACCCGGCCGGATGCAATCTGGGCGCGCCCCGTTATCGGTCTCCCCGTCGGTAGTGCCGATGACCCCGAGTACGCCTTGTTTTCGGGGCAGATTGAAGACGAGCAAGGCAAATACAATCTGCGCAATCTGGCCGATAACGCCAGCATTAATCGGGAAGAGGTTTTGGTGCTGGAGCGTCTTTTGGGGTGGCTGGGGTTTGATGCCTCGCTGGCCTCGCTCATAGCGCAACGGGTCGCTGACGCGCAGTTTGGTAAAGAAGGGAGGGCCGCGGCGGTGGGGCTGCGCAGCCTTGATGATCTGCGTGTTGTACACGGTGTTACCGCGCAGGCAATCGACGCCTTGCAGCCTTACCTCACGGTCTTGCCGGCAGTTACCAAGGTCAACGCCAACACCGCTACGCCCGAAGTGCTTGGCGCCGTTGTCGATGATCTTGGTCTGGCCAGTGCACGTGACCTGATCGTTCAGCGAGATAAAGGTCTTTGGTTTTCAAATCGGGCGGATTTTGTTAATCGCTTGCGTAGCCAGGGCGCCGACGCGGGACGGCGAATTAGTGTCAGCAGCGACTGGTTTCGTGTCACCGGTGAAGTGACTGTTGGTGATACGATGGCCGGCTTGCGGGCGCTCGTACATCGAAGCGACAGTCGTTTACCGACAATTCGCTGGGCTACATACCAATAATAATGAGACAACATTTACGGCTGGCCTTGCCGTTACTCTCCGACCTGACGTCCGACACGAACATTGCTTTTGTCCTGGTCGGTCGGGATGGGCGCGCGGCGCGCTCCGGACAACTGCCTTTGGCCGAATTAGGTGCAGAGGCAGGGGCTTTGGCTGTTTGCGCCATTTTGCACCCCGATGATGCTGTTGTGGCTGATATCACTGTTCCTCCCGTGTCCAACCGCAGGCTGGGTACGGCGGTTGCAGGCAGCATCGAGCCCATGGCCTTGTCAGACGTCAGCCAACTGTGCGTGGCGCACAGTGCAAGGGCCGCCGACGGCAACGTTACCGTCGCATGGTCGGCACGCCTGCCGTTGGTAAAAGCGTGGGCCCTGCTTGCAGAAGCAGGCCTGAATATTGCGGCCTTCATTCCACAGTCGCTGGCGCTGCCTGCCGACGACCCCGCGCCTGCCGAACCACTGGGGTTACCGGCCGGGCCGCGTTGGCTGGCACCCTTGCCGAGCTGGTCGTTGGCACAAGACGAACTGCGGCCACTATCGGCCAAAGGCCAATGGCGTAAACCAATCTACTGGTCTGCCGCTGCGGTAGTGGTCTGGGCTGCGGGCCTGAACTGGTATGCCGCGCAGCTTGCCAACGAGGTCGAGTCCCTGCAGCAGGGCATGCAGTCGACGGTGGTGCAGGCCTTCCCGCACATTCCAGTCGTCATTGACCCCGTCCGGCAGGCCCAACGTCAACTCGATGCACAACGACTTGCACACGGTGCTGCAGCAGAGGATGACTTTATGCCGCTGGTACTCGCGACTGCAAAAGTGCTTGATTTTGCCCAAAGCCACGTGCGTGGCCTGCACTACGACAAGGGTGTGCTGACCTTGACGTTGGCAGAGGGTTATGTGCCGCCTGGCAGTGAGGCCGTCCTGGCGCAGGCGGCGGCGATACATCAGCTGCAGCTGCAGAAAGACGAGGACCGACCCCATGTGTGGCACGTACAACGTCCTGCTCTTGCCCAGACTAAGACAAGGCGACCATGACACTTGCGACCCGATTGGCGGAACTCGACGAAACAGTGCGCGCGCGACTGCAGCCACTTGCCCATCAGGCCCGAACTGCTTGGCAAAACAGAACTCCGCGCGAACAAAATTTTTTGCGGGTCGGGGTAGGGATGATTGCTGCTGTGCTGGTTTGGGGGGTTGCGCTAAGCCCTGCATTACAAACCGTTCAGACGGCACGCCAGCAATTACCGGTACTGCGGGCCCAGAGCGCGAGACTTGGTGCAGTTATCCTTGAGGCACAGGCGTTGACTCAAAGCCGCTCTGGTGCCATACCTGCCGGCGATATCGAGCCCGCGCTGCTATCCAGCTTGCGGTCTGCTGGGTTGGATACCGTCAGTATCCTGAGCCGGCCAGTCGGCGTGGCAGCCAAAGAAATGCAGTGGCAGGTACAGTTTGCCAATGCTCCTGCCGGTCGAATCATGGAATGGATGAGCAATTTACCTTTCGTGACACAGATGCAGGCTCTGCGAGTGGACCTGGCGCGCAGCACCCTGAATGGCCGCGATCGGCCGGGCCAACTTGACGGGGTAATTGTATTGGCCCCGACCCGACAGCCGGGGAAGTCGCCATGACGCGCGCCGTCAAGGTCGTGTGGCTGGTACTGTTGCTGGTTGTGGCGTTATCGGCTGCACTCCGGGTGTTGCCTGCCCGCTGGGCAATCGCCTGGATACCCGAGTCATCCCCGGTGCGCGTTATTGACGCGTCGGGCACGTTATGGGATGCCAGCGCAACGGTCGCCGTTGGTGTTGGCGGTTTGCTACGCAGCTTGCCCGATCCGCTGCAGTGGCGTCTTCATTTTGAGGGCGGGCCGCAACTGATCGTGACTCACCCCTGGTTGCGCGGGCCACTGAAGCTGGCGCCGTCGTGGCAGGGCTTGCGGATGTCGGCCCAGTCGCTCCAGTTACCCGCGTCAGTGCTGACCACTGTACATGGCCTGTTCAATACGCTCGACCCGGGGGGCGAAGTGCTGCTTAATTGGCCCGAACTCTATCTGGGAAGAAGCGTTGTTGCCGCCAAGGACGGCGGCCCGATGCTGTTTGTGCAATGGCGCAACGCGTCTTCCTCGCTGACCCGCATACAACCCATGGGGGAATACACCCTCATCCTGAGCCAGGGCGCCAGCAACACTATGACTTTGGCGCTGAATACCACCCGGGGGCCCTGGATGATGCAAGGGTCGGGTACCCTGTCACCCTTGGGCAGGGCGCAATTCGACGGCAAGGCATGGGTACACGAATCGGCCAGTGGCGATACCCGCACAGCCCTGCAAGACCTTCTCGACGCGATCGGCCCCCGCTCAGGCCCCGATGGCCATACCCTGATGACAATTCGCTAGCGCACACTTTCTTTCTATGAGTCTTTTGACAATGCCCCGTTTAAACACATTGCTTGAATGTTTGTATGCAGAGCGAGCCCCGTGGCGCCCGAGCACGCCTGTGTTAATGCTGGCCATCGCACTGGGTGGCTGTGCCGCTACAGAGTCCGAGCGCCAAACGGCCAGTAGTGCACCGCTGGTGGCTTACACAACCGTGGGTTCAGGCCAACCCCAAAAAGCGCAGCCCTTTACCGTCGAAGCCGAATCGCCGCAGTCCAGAGGGCGAAACCTGTCGCCAATACGCGAGCGCGCAAAGTACGAAGACGAAACCGTACTGGCCTCGCAACAGGGCAACCCGGCGTCCGCCGGGCGGACTACACTGAATTTCAATGACGCCGAATTGAATGGGGTCATGCGAGCCCTGGCTCAGTTCATGGGGCGTAACTTCGTGGTAGACCCGCGTGTACGGGGTCAGTTGACTCTGGTATCCGAGGGCCCGGTAGACGTTGACACTGCTTACTCCATGCTATTGGGTGCACTGCGCATGCAGGGTTTCGCTGTCATCGACGTTGACGGCGTCAGTCGCGTCGTGCCTGAAGCCGATGCCAAGCTCCAGGGTGGCCCTGTCGTATCGCGCAGTCAGTCCGCTCGTGGCGGTGAGTTAGTTACGCGGGTGTTTCCATTGCGCTATGAAAGTGCAGCGACACTTGTACCGATTCTGCGGCCCATGGTCGCCCCGAACAACACTATTGCCGCGCACGCGGGCAATAACACCTTGGTCATTACAGACTACGCCGATAACCTTAATCGCGTGGCCGAGGTCATCGCACGTATTGATACGCCAACCTCTGTCAGCACCGATGTGATTCCCATTCGATATGGCGTCGCGCTGGACGTGGCGGCACTGACACAACAGTTGCTGCATGCTGGTGGCGGCGACCAGATCAAGCAAGTCAATATTGTGGCAGACCCGCGCAGCAATTCGGTACTGGTGCGGGCTAGCACGCCCGAGCGCCTGAAGCTGGCGCGCGACCTGATTCTGCGCATTGACAGCCCTGAATCGCGTGCGGGTAATCTTCATGTGGTTTATTTACGCAACGCACACGCCACTCATCTGGCCGACGTACTTCGCGGCGTGCTCAAAGGTAGCGGCGGTGCCAGTTCTGCCAACCCGGCCAGTGTGCCACTATCCGGCGGAAATTCTGAGGGAAGCAGCGCCCCTTCCCCCTTGGAAGGGGCTTTTGCCACGCAAGTCAGTGGCGCGGCTACGGTGAGGGCGAACGCTGGCGCGGCCATGTTCGACATGACGGGCAGCAACACCAATACAGTCGTATTTTCTGCGGGCGGGGCTACCGTGCAAGCCGACCCGACGACCAACACCTTGATCATCTCAGCCCCTGACCCACTGTATCGTAGCCTGCGCGAGGTGATCGACCTGCTCGACCAACGGCGGGCACAAGTACTGATCGAGAGCCTGATTGTCGAAGTCAATGCCGAAGACGCTGCAGAGTTCGGGGTTCAATGGACTGCAGGGGCCAACAGTATCAGCAACGGAGGCACCGCGTTTTTTGGCGGATCTAACCTGGGTGGTAGCGGCATTGGTGGAAATCTTTCCGCTGCAGGCACGACCGTCGATGCACTGGCGGCGGGCATGAGCCTGGGGGTTGTCAGAGGCACTGTCGACGTTTTGGGCACGCAATTGCTGAATCTGGGGGTGCTGGCACGTGCAATGCAAAAGCAGGGTGGCGTCAACATCCTTTCCACGCCTAACCTCATGACGCTCGATAACGAGCAGGCCAGTATCGTTGTTGGTCGGACGGTACCGTTTGTGACAGGTACATATACCACCACTGGCGATGGTGCCAGCAACCCCTTCCAGACCGTGCAACGCGAAGACGTGGGCCTGACGTTGCGGATCCGGCCGCAAATCTCGGAAGGCGGAACCGTCAAGCTGTCGCTATACCAAGAGGTCAGCAGCATAGACCCGTCGTCGACGCTGCCGAGCGAGACTTCAGGCGGGTCTATCATTACGCGCAAGCGAGCCCTGGAAACCAACGTGCTGGTCGATGATGGGCAAATTATCGTGCTGGGCGGTCTGCTCGAGGAGGTCATCGACGACAGCGTCGTGTCCGTACCTTTGTTAGGAGACATTCCCGTGCTAGGCAACTTGTTCAAATACCAGAAACGTGGTCGCAGTAAAACGAATCTTATGGTCTTCTTGCGGCCGCACATTGTGCGCAACGCCGAAGATAGTGCTGGCTTGACGCTGGACCGCTACAACTATATGCGGGCTGCGCAGGCTGGGGTGCCAGTCAGGGCGGCGTCATGGCTAGTGCCGGACGCTGCAGCCGCGACCTTGCCCGCCATTCAGCGTGATGCCTCTACGGGCTTGCTGGATTTGCGCAGCCTGGAAAAAAACGATTCACCGCCCGATACGCCTGAAAAGCCATGATTGTCCGTTTGCCCTATGCCTGGGCGCGTGCACATCGCGCGCTTATTCGCACCGGCAGGGGTGGCGCCGCCCTTGTCATCTCGCCGCGTACACCCGCCTGGGCGCTGGCCGAAATCCGTCGCCAACACGGCCCTATGCCGATAAAGGAAGTGGATGATGAGGAGCTCGATACATTGCTGGCCGCAGCCTACGCGCAGACAGGCGACGCCGCGGATATTGTGGATGCCGCCGCCAGCGAGATTGATCTGGATCGTCTGATGCAGGACATGCCCGAAATCGAAGACCTGCTTGAAACTCATGACGATGCACCCATTATCCGCATGATCAACGCGCTGTTTACTCAGGCGGCGCGCGACGGTGCCAGCGACATTCACATCGAGCCGTTCGAAACACATTCTATTGTGCGCTACCGGGTCGATGGCACCTTGCGCGATATCGTCAGTCCGCGCCGGGCACTGCATAACGCGCTGGTGTCACGTATCAAGATCATGGCCAGTCTGGATATTGCCGAAAAACGCCTGCCCCAGGATGGCCGGATTGCCCTGCGGGTTGGCGGCCGGCCAATCGATGTCAGGGTCTCGACCTTGCCAACGGGCCATGGTGAGCGCGCGGTGTTGCGCCTGCTCGATAAAGAGGCTGGGCGGTTGCAACTTGAAAATTTGGGCATGGCTGCCGATGTCCAGGGACAACTGGATGCGTTGATTCGTCGGCCGCACGGCATATTCCTGGTCACCGGCCCCACCGGTAGCGGAAAGTCCACCACGCTATATGCGGCGCTTGGTCGTCTTGATGCTACGACCACCAATATCCTTACTGTCGAAGACCCGATTGAGTACGACCTGCCGGGCATCGGTCAGACGCAGGTCAATGCCCGTATCAATCTGACGTTTGCCGCAGCGTTGCGCGCCATTTTGCGGCAGGACCCCGATGTCATCATGATCGGCGAAATTCGCGATCTGGAAACGGCGCAGATTGCCGTGCAAGCCTCACTGACGGGGCACTTGGTACTGGCCACATTGCATACAAACGACGCAGTTTCGGCCGTGACACGTCTTGTCGATATGGGTATCGAGCCTTTTCTGCTGGCGTCCACGCTACAAGGTGTGCTGGCTCAACGCCTTGTGCGAAAACTGTGCGCTCATTGCAAGGTGCCCAACGCCGATGGTACATCGGCTTGGGCATCCGAAGGGTGTCCAGTCTGCGGCCATACCGGCTATAGCGGACGTACCGGTGTGCACGAACTCTTTGTACTGGACGACACCTTGCGCGCCAGCATTCATGCCGACGCCGGTGAGCAGGCCTTGCGTCGCGCAGCCCAGCAAGGCGGTATGCGCAGTCTGTGGCATGACGCCGAGCGCTGGGTTCAGCAGGGCATTACCTCGCGCGAGGAAATTGCGCGTGTCATTCGCGACGCCTGATGCCTGACTAACCTCTGACGCCAAATAAGATCACATCATGCCCTCATACCAGTACGAAGCCGTAGATGCCATGGGCCGCAGCGACCAGGGCATGATCGACGCCGACAACGAACGCAGTGCCCGCCATGCCTTGCGCGCGCGTGGCCTGTTGCCCTTGACCGTGCGCGAAACGCGTAAACGCGCAGGCAGAGTGGGGGGAGGCGGAGCAAGAATTAGCGACGCTGACCTGGGCTGGCTGACCCGTCAGCTTGCCAGTTTGCTGGCCGCCCGGTTGCCACTAGAGGCCGCATTGCGCGCCACTCTGGAACAAGCAGAGCGCAGGCATGTGAGCCGTATTTTGGCTGCTGTGCGCGACGATGTGCGCGCCGGGCATCGCCTAGCCGAGGCCCTGGCGGCCCACCCGAGAGATTTTCCCGAAATTTACCAAGCCCTGGTCAATGCCGGCGAGCAATCAGGCGACTTGGCGCAAGTGCTTGAACGGCTGGCCGACTACATCGAGTCGCGAGGTGCGCTTCGCAACAAAGTGCTGACGGCGTTTATCTACCCCGTTGTCGTCACCGTGGTGTCTATCTGTATTGTCATCTTTCTGCTTAGTTATGTGGTGCCGCAGGTGGTAGGTGCATTTTCACAAGCGCATCAGACTTTACCTTTGCTGACGCGTGTGATGCTGTCTGCCAGCGATTTTGTCAGCCAGTGGGGCCTGCTTTTGATTGTTGGCCTAGCCGTGCTGTTTGCATTGTGGCGTCTGCGGTTGCGTAATCCATCGGCCCGCTTGGCGTGGCACGCCCGCATGCTTAAGTTGCCGGTGTTGGGCCGCTACGCAATGGGCGTGGACGTGGCGCGCTTTTCTGCTACGCTGGCTATCCTGACGGGGAGTAATGTGCCGCTGCTGGTTGCCCTGGATGCGGCCCGGCGCACACTGAAAAATCGCAAGCTGCAGGCCGCCGTTGACGAAGCCACCTCGCGTATTCGTGAGGGCAGCACGCTGGCGCAAGCTTTGCAGGCCCAAAGGATTTTCCCGCCGATATTGATCCATCTTGTAGATAGCGGCGAGCGCACAGGCGACTTGAGCGCCATGCTGGACCGTTCGGCCAATGTCCTGTCAATCGAGCTGGAAAGGCGCGCTATGACGATGACTGCCATTCTTGAGCCGGCGATGATATTGATTATGGGGAGCATTGTGCTGGTTATTGTGCTGGCTGTGATGATGCCCATCATAGAAATCAATCAGCTCGTGAAATGACCGGGTGGTTTTGTGACTTTGATTAGGGCAACTATGCTGACACTGTGGGCGCTGCGCTGTCGTACGCAGCCCGAAAACAAAAAACCCAGCTAAACAAAAATGCTTAGCTGGGTATTCTGTAAAGCGGTGGTGCCCAGAAGAGGACTCGAACCTCCACACCTTGCGGCACATGGACCTGAACCATGCGCGTCTACCAATTCCGCCATCTGGGCTTAATGGTTGTATGCTAACGTACTTGAGTTCGTTACTGCAAGTCAGGAACTGTTAACCTTACGGTGTGCAGCGCTTTGCGGTATCAAGCGGTTAGTTGTAATCAACCAAGACCAAAATTATATCTCAAAAATTTTAAAAAGGGAAATTTTCCTTTGAGTAAACGAAAAAAAATCGAAAGTCCGGATACTGTCGCCCCTCCAATCGGGATGGGCGATGCGCCAGAATTGCCGCCGGATTTTGATCCCGAAGTACCCAGTCGCGAAGAAATTCTTAAATATTTACGAGGGGTTGCAAAACCTATTGGCCTGGAAGACCTAGCGAGAGGCATGGGTGTTCAGGTGCCTGTATCTACCGGTTTCGACCGGCGCATTCGTGCTATGGAGCGCGACGGGCAGTTGTTGTACAACACCCATGGGAAGTTGCTGGTTAACAACGAAATGGACTTTATTGCTGGGCGCGTGCAGGGGCACCGCGACGGCTTTGGCTTTTTGTTGCGCGACGACGGCGGTCCAGACCTGTTTCTATCGCCGCGCGAGATGCTGAAAGTGTTGCATGGCGACCGCGTTTTGGCCAAATCCGATGGCGAATATCGCGGTCGTGCTCAGGCCAGTATTGTCGAGGTTGTCGAACGCCGCACCAACCGTTTGGTCGGCCGCTTTTTGTACGAGCGCGGTGCGCACATCGTTGTGCCTGAAGACCAGCGCATTAAACACGACGTGCTTATACCGGCGGGTGAAACCGGTGGCGCTGAATCAGGCCAGGTGGTGACGGTAGAAATCATTCAGCAGCCCACCCGACACAGTCAGCCTTTGGGGCGCATTGTCGAGGTGCTCGGTGAAATCGACGACCCTGGCATGGAGATTGAAATTGCTGTGCGCAAGTTTGATGTGCCGCACGAGTTCTCTGACGCCACTGTGAAGCAGGCCAGCAATTTGCCCTCTGCTGTTCAGCGCAAAGAACTGAAAGGCCGCGTCGATTTGCGCGATGTGCCTTTTATTACCATCGACGGCGAAGACGCTCGCGACTTTGACGACGCGGTATATTGCGAGCCTGTCGACCTGGGTACCGAAAAACGTCGCAAGCCGGGCTGGCGTTTGTTGGTCGCCATTGCCGACGTCAGTCATTACGTGCGTCCGGGCGATCCGCTTGACGACGACGCGCTCGAACGGGGGACGAGTGTTTACTTCCCGCGGCGCGTAATACCTATGCTGCCCGAGTCGCTGTCTAACGGTATTTGTTCGCTTAACCCGCAGGTAGATCGTCTGGTGCTGGTTTGTGACATGGTCATTGTGGCCAGCGGGGCCAAGGCGGGCACAGTGTCGGCCTATCAGTTTTACGATGCCGTTATCCACTCGCACGCCCGAACTACCTATACCAATATCTGGGAATCTTTGCAGCAGCCCTCGGGGCCAGCGGCACAAGCGTTAGGCGACATTTACCCTCATGTGCGCCATTTGTATGATCTTTATCATCTGCTGTCCGATTCGCGCGTCAAGCGTGGGGCCATCGACTTTGATACGGTCGAGACCAAGATCATTTGCAACCCGTTGGGTCGTATAGAAAAAATTGTGGCCTACGAGCGCAACGATGCGCACAAATTGATTGAAGAGTGCATGTTGGCGGCCAATACCTGCGCTGCCGATTTCATCAAGCGCAACAAGCGTATTGGGCTATACCGTGTTCACGAGGGCCCCACGCCCGAAAAACTTCAGGCCTTGCGCGATTATTTACGCAATGTCGGCCTTGCACTTGATGGCGGTAGCGACCCTTCAACCAATGATTACGCCCGGCTTTTAGTAGCCGCGCGGGGGCGCCCCGATTACGAAGTCATTCAGACCATGTGTTTGCGTTCGATGCAACAGGCCATATACAGCCCCGAAGAGTCCGGGCACTTTGGCCTGGCCTACGAACATTACGCGCACTTTACGTCGCCGATTCGCCGCTACCCCGACTTGCTGACGCACCGTGTCATCAAGTCGATCATGCAGGGCAAGCGTTATGTTCCCGACCTCGACGATGTGTCCGCAGCGCTCTCGTTGCCACAAAAAGATCGCGAGCATGGCATTTGGGAAAAACTCGGTGTTTTGTTGTCAGCGCGCGAACGTCGGGCCGATGAAGCCTCGCGCGATGTCGAAGCATGGCTAAAATGCTGGTTTGTCAAAGAACATGTTGGCGAAGTTTTCAGCGGTCGTATTACCGGTGTGGCGACTTTTGGGGTGTTCATCACGCTCGACACTTTGTTTGTCGAGGGGCTGGTGCATGTTTCCGAGTTAGGGTCCGACTACTTCCAGTACAACGAGGCCATGCACGAGTTGCGAGGAGAGCGTACCGGTATCCGGTATCGTCTGACCGACGCAGTGCAGGTGCAGGTGGCGCGGGTCGATCTCGAAGCGCGACGCATTGAGTTTCGTCTGGTTAAAGGTACAACGTTCAAAGAGCTGCAGAAGGCGGCTGAACCGCGCACCGAAACCCGGCGAGCCAAAAAGGCAGCACCGGCAAAGCCTGTCGAGTTGCGCGGTACAACGTCCCGCCAGCGCCGCGACGCCGCCAAACGAAATGCGCGTAAAGCGGCTGCGCCGGCCAAGAAAACCGGTCGCCGACGCTGACATGTTCTGAGTCGCTAACTCAAGGAATACTATGGCGTCCCATCAGGTTTTGGCGGGTTTTCACGCAGTCGTGGCGCGGTTGCGCCACGCGCCCGCCACCATCAAAGAAATCTACATCGAGGCGTCTCGGCGCGACAAGCGCATGCAGTCATTTATCGATCAGGTGCAGGCTGCAAAAATCAAGCTGGTGTCTGTGCCTGCCGAGCGTCTTGATGGCCTGGCCAAAGGTACGCGTCATCAGGGGGTTGTGGCGCTAGCCGAAGACAACCCATTGGCCGTCGATATCGACGAAGTGCTCGATCTTCTGGAAGACCGCGGAGAAACGCCATTGTTTCTGGTGCTTGATGGCGTGACCGACCCGCACAACCTGGGGGCGTGTCTGCGCACAGCCGATGCGGCAGGGGTTCATGCCATCATTGCACCCAAAGATCGCGCGGTTGGGCTCAATGCAACGGTACAGCGGGTGGCTTGTGGTGGTGCAGAAACGGTGCCTTACTTGATGGTGACTAATCTTGCTCGTACGCTTCGGCAATTAAAAGATCGCGATATCTGGGTTGTGGGTACCGATGATCAGGCCAGCAGCAATTTATACGCTGTCGATGCGCGTCGCCCCATGGCCTGGGTCATGGGTGCCGAAGGCGAGGGCATGCGCCGCCTGACGCGCGAAACCTGCGACGAACTGGTCACCATACCGATGGCCGGTTCGGTAGAAAGCCTGAACGTCAGTGTGGCCAGCGCGGTCTGCCTTTACGAAACCGTACGCCAGCGCACCGCATAATTTTTTATTTTTTTAGTGTTTTTCATGTCTAGCAACGGATTCACCACCACCATATTGCACTCCGACCGACGCGGTGGCGTCGAGCACGGCGGGGTGCACAAGCCGCTACACCCGTCGTCTGAATACGCTTATGCCGATTCACGCGAGTTGGCGGCTGTATTTCAGGGTAAGCCGGGGTTCACGTATGCCCGGCAGGGTACGCCCACGACCGCAGCGCTTGAAGCCAAAGTGACGCAAATGGAAGGTGGAGTCAACAGTGTTTCGTTTGCCACAGGCATGGCGGCACTGACAGCTACTTTTTTTACGTTGCTTAAAAAGGGCGATCACCTTATTTCCAGCCAGTATATTTTCGGCAATACCAACAGCTTGCTGGGGACGCTGTCTGACCTCGGTGTCATCGTGACGCTGGTTGACGCTACCGATATTGAACAGGTCAAGGCCGCGCGCCGCCCCGAGACCCGAATGGTGTTCACCGAGTCTATTGCCAACCCGGGCACTCAAATTGCCGATCTTAGGGGGGTTGGGCAGTGGTGTCGCGAACAGAATTTGGTGTACGTGCTCGACAGTACCCTGTCAACGCCCTGGCTGTGCCGAGGTATTGATGTTGGCGCGTCGCTGGTGGTGAACTCGTTGTCCAAATACACCGGTGGCCACGGTAACGCCTTGGGTGGTGCTGTTACCGACACCGGGTTGTTCGATTGGTCTGCCTACCCCAACATCGCCGAGCCCTATCGCAAAGGTAACCCTACCTCGTGGGGCCTGACGCAAATCAAGAAAAAGGGTTTGCGCGATATGGGTGCGACATTGTCGTCCGATGCGGCGCACCGTATTGCGGTGGGCGCTGAAACCCTGGCGTTGCGTATGGAAAAAGCCAGTGCCAATGCCATGGCGCTGGCGTCCTATTTAGAAGGGCATGCGCTCGTCAATCGCGTGCAATACCCCGGGCTGGCCTCGCATGCCCAGCATAATCGGGCCGCCGATCTATTCGGTGGCAAGCACTTTGGGGCGTTGCTTGCCGTCGAATTATCAGATGATCTGGATGTGTTCGAGTTTTTGAACAGGTTGCGTGTACTTGTTCTGGCAACCCACTTGGGCGATACCCGTACGCTGGTTTTGCCCGTGGCGCACACCATTTACTACGAGATGGGGCCGGAGCGGCGCGCCTTGATGGGCATCGCAGACAACCTGTTGCGTATTTCGGTGGGTATTGAAGATACTGCCGATCTGATTCAGGATTTCGAACAGGCATTGGCCGGCAAGTAACTGCGAAAATTTTTATGCGTATGGGCCGTTTCAGGTCTTGTATTTGGCGAAGGCTGGTTTTATATTACGGTGCATAAATACTGTCCTGAAAGTCAATGTCCGTGCGGGTTTTCGGGTATTTTCTTCTTGACATGCCTATTTTTCAAAGGCCTAATGCAGTTTGGTCTTGCCAAAGCCTTGCGCTTTGGTGTCTGGCAGTACGCAGATGCGGTAAACAGCGCCCAGGTGCTGTCTTCTTCAACGGGGTGTCGGGCAGGACATTTTGCCGCCCGGCGATAATAATTTTCAGGGGTACTCCTTAATGAACAAAACAGAGCTTATCGAGCACATTTCCACCAAAGCCGACCTGTCCAAAGCCGACGCCGGCCGCGCACTTGAGGCCTTTATTGGTGCGGTAAAAACTACGCTCAAAAAGAAGGGCACCGTTACGTTGGTTGGTTTCGGTACTTTTGCTGTTTCCGAGCGCGCTGCGCGCACAGGCCGCAACCCCCGCACTGGCGAAGCCATCAAAATCAAGAAAGCTCGCGTGCCTAAGTTCCGTCCTGGTAAAGCGCTTAAAGACGCCGTCAACTAATTGTTGAAAATAGCCAGCAAAGTCATTTGCAAAACAAAAAAAAGTTGGCTATAATTCTTTTCGCGTTACACGAAGTGAAGTGGCCCCAAGGCCAGCAGGTTCAGGCAGTAAAGTTTGAGCAGGTTGGCAGGCACAAAGGGGTGCTTAGCTCAGTTGGTAGAGCGGCGCCCTTACAAGGCGTAGGTCACAGGTTCGACCCCTGTAGCACCCACCAATACTTCGTTGTAAAAAATAAAACCACTTGGGTTACCAAGTGGTTTTTTTATGCCCGTTTAATTTGCAACAAAGCCATGGGCTGCTTTTCGGTTTGGCTTGTTTTGCGCTTGAAATTTATCTTGCCATGAACGTCACAGAACCTCGCTGGAAAACCGTCATGACCAAGGTGTTGAATTTACTGGGTGTGGCGGCCTCGCTGATCTTGATTACCAGTATTTCGTTCGAGGCGCTGACCAATGCCACCTTCTCGGGGGAGACTATTTACACCCGTATTCAGTTGGGGGTGTGTCTTTACTTCCTGCTTGATTTTTTATTGTTGCTGGTCACGGCACGCGATCGGTGGCGGTTTTTCTCCAGAAATTTCATACTTATCTTGTTGTCGGTGCCTTATGCATGGCTGGTGGATTACTTTGCGTTCGATTTTTCGAGCGAAACCCTGTATGTGATCCACTTCCTGCCGATAGTGCGGGGCGGGATTGCGTTGGCGGTATTGGTGAAAATGGTGGTCAGCAACCGTATTTCTGGCCTGTTCATTGTGTACCTGGCCTTGTTTTTTGCCATCAGCTACTTCCAGACGCTTATATTTTATGTGTTCGAGGCCCGGGTTAACCCATTGGTCAAGTCGTATCCTGACGCCTTGTGGTGGGCGTCTATGACCGTGACTACGGTGGGCTCAAATATTATTCCAGTCACAACGATTGGCAAGATTTGCACTGCCGTGTTGGCGGTCGTGGGCATGACGACGTTTCCGATCTTTACGGCCTATATTACGGCGTTGGTGCATAACTTCAACGAGCGTGAAAAGAAACGCGTGAGGCCATGAAAAAACCCCATAAGCTATTAGCTTATGGGGTGGTTAGGCCGCGCGAAGCGCACCTTTTAAAGCCGGGCGGTTTTAACTACCGCCCGCAAGTTGCCAGGAGTGATTCTGGCATTGCAAAGCCAGCACGCCTTACTTGGCTGCGGCATAGGCGCCGTCTTTGATGGTCAGCATCATTTGGGCTTTGTCGTCAAAGCCAAAGTGGTCGTTTTTGGTGTAAGTAAGTACACCTTGAGTAACCGGAATGCTGCCGTAGTTTTCAAGTGCGTCTTTGAGTGCCGTACGGAACTCTGGCGTGCCTGGTTTGGCCTTTTTCATTGCAACGGGTACGACTTTATCCAAGACGAGATAAGCGTCGTAGGCGTGCGCTGCAAACTGGTTGCGTGTGCCGGGGCCGTTCTTGGCCTCGTAGGCGTTGACAAAGTCAGTGGCCAATTTCTTGGAAGGGTGGTCTGCGGGCAAGCCTTCGGGCAGTACTGCCAAGCCCGACACTACGAAAGAGCCTTCGACAGCTTTACCGCCCAGACGGATCAGGTCGCGCGAGGCCGCGCTATGGGTTTGGTAGACCTTGCCTTTAAAGCCGCGGTCGACCACAGTGGTGTGGGGCATGGCTGCACCGCTACCCGAGGCCACAATAAGAATGGCGTCGGGTTTCGTGCCAATAGCCTTAAGTGCTTGCGCGGTAACGCTGGTGTCGGCGCGGGCGTAGCGCTCGGCTGTGGTGATTTTGATGCCGGCTTGTTCGGCCAGGCGGCTTAAGTCGCGCAGCCACAGGTCGCCATAAGCGTCGTTGTAGCCAATGAACGCAAATGATTTAACCCCATTGGCTTTCATGTGCTCGATGACGCCACCCGCCATGACGGAGGTTGATTGGGGCAGGCGGAATGTCCAGCTGCCTTTGCCTTCGGGGAATTCGGCAGGCGCAGCTGCCAGCTGAACCGTTTTACCGGCTGCAGCGACTTCGCCCATGGCAATGGCTGGTGTGGTTGTGCTGGAGCCGATGATCAGGTCGACTTTATCTTCGGTGATGAGTTTTTCGGCGTTTTTCTGGGCTTTGGCTGGGTCGCTGCCGTCGTCCAGGGTGATAAAGTTGATTTTTTCGCCGGCAATGTTGTCAGGCCAGAGCGCAAAGCCCGTATTTACGGGGATGCCCAGGCCAGAGGCTGGGCCTGTGAGCGACAATACGACGCCAATTTTAATTTCGGCCAGTGCGGGGCCAGTGGCCAATGCCATACCCAGTGCGGTAGCCAGCAGGGTGCCTTTAAGCATACGTTTCATGTTGTGTCTCCTCGAGGATGAGCAGGGTTGTCCCTGTGCTTTATGATGTCTTGCCAACTGATTTTTAGTGCGTAAACCAGTTGGCGGTATATCAGATTACCTGACATAGGTCTTATACTACATTTTGTTAATCCAACCGGCAACTCTCATTAACCAGCAGAAGAACAATAATGAGTACAAATAAATTGGGGGCTGCAGAGCGGCCCACCGGCATTGCTTATTTAATCGGCCGTCTCGATCGCATGCTCAGTCGGAAAATTCGTGAGCGTCTGGCAGACCATGGCATCACCGCTGCTCAATATACGGCGCTTTCTGTGTTTCGCACGCATGGCCATTTGTCTAACGCGCAGTTGGCCGAGCGGTCGCTGGTCTCGCCGCAGTCTGCTAACGAAATGGTCAATGTCATGGTCAATAAAGGTTGGATCGCACGCCAGGCCGAAGCCGTGCAGGGGCGGGTGATACCTATTGGCCTGACCGACGCTGGGTTGGCCTTGATGCGGCAGTGCGACCATGACGTTGCGCGTATCGAGGCCGAAATGTTGGATGGTTTTAGCGACGAAGAGGTCGCACATCTGCAAACGCAACTGAAAGGTTTGGTGCGTGTGTTGAAGACGACGTCAAGCGGTTGACCGGGTTGGTTCAGTACGGCGGTGCAGGTTTCCCGTTTGGCAGGTGAAGAGACGCCCGCAAGGGATTGCCTTGGTCGTTAGTGCAAAATAGCGCCATGTCAAAGATGAATTGAAAGCGTTGTTGATCACAGGAATTTGCCAATATTTTTATTGCGAATAATTCGCATTTTTGTTATTGTTATTGGCTTGTGTGCGAATCGTCGTGTTTTCGTCGATTTAACCTGTTGTACTTTTCAGGTTGTTCCTATTTCGTTTACCGTTGTTGTCGCCAATGCCGCTGCGTTCCGCTGGTCCTGAATATCACTCCGCTTTCCTGAAAGTCGCTGCCATTGGCGGTATGGTGGGCGTGCATTTGGCTGTTGCTGCGGCCATATGGCTGTCATCCGATCACGAGCCCGACATCGAGCTGCCTGATACGGCAGCGATTCAGTTTGTTGAAATTGCCGAAGAGTTTGTCGAGCCGGCACCCACAGACGTCGCTATGACCGAACCGGTGCAAGAGCCCGTTGTCGAGCCAGAGCCCGAGCCTATTCCAGAACCAGAACCAGAACCGGAGCCTATTCCAGAGCCGGAGCCAGAACCTATTCCAGAGCCCGAGCCCGAGCCGGTTCCTGAGCCTGAAATGGTCGCGCCCGAACCTAAACCAAAGCCCAAGCCTAAACCCGAGCCCAAGCCGCAACCTAAACCACAGCCCAAGCCACAACCCAAGCCGGTGGCTGAGCCCGCAGCCCCTGCGCCTGCCACAGGCAAAGCGCCCGATGCCGCAGCCCCCAAAGCGCCTGCTGCACCTGTCGATCCAGATCGTCCTCGCTTTGTCAGCCAGGTCGATTACGCCGGGCGCCGGCCTGTTCCCGATTACCCGCGCCTTTCTGTGCGCCGGGGTGAAACGGGGCGCGTCATTGTTCGGGTGCTGATTTCGCCGTCCGGCAGTGTCGATCAGGTCAGTGTGCGGAAGTCCTCCGGTCATAGCCGGCTTGACGATGCGGCCTTGCAAGCCGCCAAGTCAGCACGCTTCAAACCCTACAAAGAAAACGGCGTTGCTTTGCCGGCGCTGGCCGATATCCCTTTTGATTTTGTCCTATAGGAACACGTATGTCTGATTTACTGCAAACCGCATGGGTACTGCTTGCGCAGGTGGCGCAAGACGCTGCGACCGTGACCGGTGCGGGCCAGGCGGCACAAGAAGGGGCCGCTATCATTGAGGGCACCGCGCAACTTTTGCAAAGCGGCGGCGCAGCGCCGGTCGCCGCCGAGCCGCCAGGCATGCTGCATTTTGTGGCGCAAACCGACGTCGTCGGCAAGACGCTGTTTGCCATTCTGGTGTTGATGTCCTTGGTCAGCTGGTATCTTATTTTTGTGAAGTCGCTGTCTAACTGGCGCATTCGTCGGTTGTCCAGCCGGTTCCTGCAACAGTTCTGGGCTGCCAGTTCGCTAGAGCAAGTCGAAAACGAGATCGCCACGCATGGTGCCGCCGAGCCGTTTTCGCATTTGGCCAGCCATGCCATTCATGCACGTAATCACCACGTTAAATACGGTGCGGTTCGGCTCGAAGAAAAGGGTTCGACCAGCGCATTTGTCACGCGTACCATACGCAAAGTCATCGACGAAGAGACCGCCAAACTGGAAAACGGTCTGACTGTTCTGGCCTCGATTGGCTCAACCGCGCCGTTTGTTGGCCTGTTTGGTACGGTATGGGGCGTGTACCACGCCTTGATTGGCATTGGCTTGTCTGATGGCGTGTCGGTGAATCGTATCGCAGGCCCGGTGGGCGAGGCGCTGGTCATGACAGGCCTGGGCCTGGCGGTGGCGATCCCTGCTGTGTTGGCCTATAACGCATTTGTGCGCACTAATCGGGTGTATCTGGCACAGCTCGACGCTTTCGCACATGATCTGTTCACATTCCTGTCGACAGGGCAGCAGGTCAAGGGCAAGGGTATCTAAGTATGGCGCTCGTCAGTTCTCATTCTGGTCACCAAGGAGCCTGATCATGGCGTTTGGCAGTTTCGACAACAAGGGTGGTGGGCAAACGCTGTCCGAAATCAATATGGTGCCGTTGATCGACGTCATGCTGGTGTTGCTGGTAATTTTTATCGTGACCGCGCCATTGCTCAGTCACTCGATCAAAATCAACGTACCGCAGGCGTCGTCGCAACCGGTAGAGCAGCGTCCAGACGCTATTGACCTGGCCATTGATGGTGTCGGTCAGGTGTTCTGGAACGAGTCGCCCGTTGGCCTCGAGGCCCTGCCCGAGCTGATGGCCGAGCAGGCGCGCAAAGATCCGCAGCCCAATCTGCACATCCGCGCCGACCTTGACACACGCTACGAAGTGCTGGCCAAAGTAATGGCGGGCGCCAAGCAAGCAGGTCTTCAAAAGGTCGGTTTCGTTACCCGTCCATCCGAAAAAGGGCTAGAATCTGCGCATGCGAGTTCTGGTAATTGAAGACGACACCACATTAGGTCATGCCCTGCACGAGTTTTTGGCAGGGCAGGGTTATGCCGTTGACTGGCTTTCGGCCGGCGGTACGGTACTCGAAACCCTAGACAAGCAAGATTACGACTTGCTGCTGCTTGACCTGAATTTGCCCGATATCAGCGGGCTCGACGTTTTACGTCAGTTAAGGGCGCGCGGCAACCAGGTGTCGGTGCTTATTCTTACGGCCCGAGACGGCCTTGAAGACCGGGTCGCCGGCCTGGACGCCGGCGCCGACGATTACGTGACCAAGCCCTTCGAGCTGGCTGAACTGGCCGCACGCGTCAGGGCTTTTGCGCGGCGTCGTACCGGGCAGGCGCAGCCTCAGCTCGAGGTTGGGCCCATGACGTTCGACACGGTGGGGCGCGAAGTACGCATCCGTGGCGACCGAATTAACCTGTCGGTACGCGAGCTTTCCGTACTCGAAATGCTGATGGCGCGTGCCGGCCGTGTTGTGACCAAGCGCCAGATCGTCAATTCGCTGTCGGCCTGGGATGCCGATTTCAGCGAGAATGCTGTCGAAGTCTATATTTACCGTCTGCGTAAGCGCTTCGAGGGTACAGGCGTCAGTATCCAGACGGTACGCGGCTTCGGCTATCTGCTTGACGTTGAAGCGGCCTGAACAGCTTCTCTTTCGTCGTATTTTGCCGCGCGGTTCGCTGGCGCGGCACCTTACTCTCAGGCTGCTCCCGCCTATCATGGCCCTGGTGGCCGTCGACCTTACCGTAACCTGGGTGATTACCAGCCGCATCAATCTGGCGGTCTGGGTCTTGCGCGACATTTTCTGGATGATGCTGGCCGGCCAGGTGTTGCTGGTTGCGCTTATTGCGTGGGTGCTGGTGTCGGGTGTCCGAAGCGGGTTGCGCTCATTTAATGCATTGTCCGAAGAAATTCGCGAACGCTCAATAGACGACTTGCAGCCCTTACGGGTAGACGGGGTGGCCACCGAGATTGCGCCCGTCGTCAATCACATTAACGATTTGTTGTTGCGGTTGAATGCGTCGATGCAGGCGCAAAAGCGGTTCATTGGTTCGGCTGCGCATCAGCTGCGAACGCCGCTCAGTGGGCTTAAACTCGAATGTGAACTGATGCTGGCGGGAGAATTGCCGCCTGATGTTCGCCAGCGCGCCGAACGCATCAAAGCCGTTACCGACCGCATGATTCGGTTGGGTCAACAGTTGCTGGTGCTGGCGCGAGCCGATTCGACGCTGGCCGTGCACGAGTCTTTTCAGCGCATTAACCTGGCCGAGTGGGTGCGTGAAACGGCGGGCGAATGGGTTCCTGCTGCACTGCAACATAAAATTGAATTAAACTTACACGCACCGGATACACCGGTATGGATTGATGGTGACCCGCTGTTGCTTGAAGAGCTGCTGGGGAATCTGATCGATAATGCCTTACGGTATGGCAAAGGGGCAACCCAGATTACTTTGCACGTTACGGCAAACCCACCGTCTTTTTCTGTCGAAGACGACGGCCCCGGGATCGCCCTCGTCGATCAGGCCAGAGTGTTCGAGGCGTTTTATCGGTCTGATAGTGCCACCACCGAGGGCTCCGGCCTGGGGTTGGCCATCGTGCGAGAAATTGCTTCTGCGCACGGCGCCTGGCTGAGCCTGAGCAGTCGCCCCGACTTTGCGGGCACGCGGATCGGGGTCGTCTTTCCTGGGCCGCGCAAAGGGGCCAACTTAAGCCGTCACGACTAGTTTTTAATTTATGACTCAGCCAATTCAAGAAGAAAGTTTGTCTCAAGGCAAGCACTCGCCGGGCGCCGCGCTTATTATTGGCGCCCTCGGCGTTGTCTATGGTGATATTGGCACCAGCCCGTTATATACCATTCGCGAATCCGTTTCGCGGTTTGACCGTTTTGGCGCTACTGAAGTCCTGGGTGTCCTGTCGCTGTTGTTCTGGCTGTTGATGTTCGTGGTGTCGCTTAAGTATGTCACGCTGATGCTGCGGGCCGATAACCGGGGTGAGGGCGGTACGCTGGCCCTGATGGAACTGGCCTTGCGCGGCGCCACCGGGCGAAAGCGCTGGGTATTGACGGTCATGGGTTTGTTCGGCGCCTGTCTTTTTTATGGCGATAGCATCGTCACGCCTGCCATTTCGGTACTTTCCGCTATCGAAGGCGTGGGGGTTGTGTCACACACACTCGACGATTGGGTTGTACCCATTTCTGTCGGCCTTATTGTGGGCTTGTTCATGGTGCAACGTCGCGGCACTGGCGCTATAGGCAAGTTTTTCGGGCCCATCATGCTGTTCTGGTTTACGGTATTGGGCACGATGGGCGCCTGGCGTATTGCACAAACCCCCGAAATATTGCTGGCCATCAACCCGATTTATGCCTGGAATCTGATTGGCGAGGCTCCGTTGGCCACCTACTTGTTGCTGGGAGCCGTTGTGCTGGCCCTGACAGGGTCCGAAACTCTGTACGCCGACATGGGCCATTATGGGCGGCCGGCCATACGGCGCGCCTGGTTTATGGTGGTGTTGCCCGGGCTTTTGCTGTGCTACTTTGGGCAAGGTGCCTTGCTTATTGCCCAGCCCGAAGCCATTCGTAATCCTTTCTTCCTGATGGCGCCGTCCTGGGCGCTGATTCCGTTAGTGGTTTTGGCAACGGCGGCGACCGTCATTGCTTCGCAGGCGGTGATTTCGGGTGCTTTTTCTGTCACGCGCCAAGCGATTCAGCTGGGTTTCTGGCCGCGCATGGAAATTTTGCACACCTCGGCCCGAGAAGAAGGGCAGATCTATCTGCCTCGCGTTAATCAGGCCCTATTTCTTGCTGTGCTGGTACTGATTATTGGGTTTGGCTCGTCGGCCAGCCTGGCCAGTGCTTACGGTTTTGCTGTCACCGCAACCATGCTGGTGACGTCGTTGCTTGCTTTTGCGGTGTTGCCAGGTAAAGCCAGCGGTGGTCGGCGTGTGTTGTGGCTGGTATTGCTGACGCTGTTCTTGTTGCTTGATATTTTGCTGTTTACCGCGAACACTCAGAAAATCTTTGACGGTGGATGGTTGCCGCTGGGCGTGGCGTTGGTATTGCTGACCTTGATGCTGACCTGGAAAACCGGACGAGACCAGATTCATCGGACTTTGGCCGGTGATCAGCAGCCCCTGAAAGCTTTTATGGAAGGGTTGGAGCAGTACCCACCCACGCGTGTGCCGGGCACCGCAGTGTTCATGAGCATGATTGTGAATACGGTGCCACCGGCACTGTTGCACAACCTTAAGCATAATAAAGTGCTGCACGAGCAAGTGTTGTTTGTTACCGTAGCCGCCGCCGATGTGCCGTACGTGTCGTATACCGAACGCTACACCCTGAACAAGCTGAGTCGCAGTTCGTACGAGGTGATTGCACGCTGGGGCTTTAAGCAAGAGCCCAATGTGCCCCAGTTATTGGCCCAGTTGGCCGGCGAACACCCCGAAATCCAGCTCGAGCCCATGCTGACGTCGTATTTCTTGTCGCGCCAGACGGTTATTGTGGTGCGCAAGCAGCCACTGTATGCACGCTGGCGCCAACTGTTGTTCGCACTGATGGCGCGCAATGCCGCGCGCAGTACCCGGTTTTATAAAATCCCGCCCAACCAGGTGGTTGAAATGGGTATGCAGCTGGAACTATAAGGGCCTGCGCATGCAGGCCCCCGCCCATTTACTTGGGTTGTACTGTATTAAGGCCGGATAGCGCTGGGCGTGGCCGCTTCGGGAGCGGCAGGCGGCATGGGGGCCTGCGTGGGCGTTGAAGGCTGGGCCGGAATCGTAATGGTGGTTTCCCGCAGTACGCCACCCCCGGTCACACTGCCTTTAACCTGCGTGTTTTGCCCCGATAACAACAACAGGCAGTCTTGGCGCTGGCTTTCGGGTAGCGCCATGCAGCGGGCACGCTCGTTGGCCTGATAGTTGGCGCCTTGGCCGTTGCCTAGTGCATTGGTTTTCGTCGCTTGCAACGCCGCACCCGCTTCTTTTTTGCAGGCTTCAATGTCGACCATTGACTGTTCTTGTTCGCAACGCAGCAGATCTTGCTGATATTGCGCCTCGGGGCTAAGGCCCTGTGCAGCGGCCGGGTTAAGGGCGCTACCAGCGGCGGCTGTCAGCATAATCAGCAAAAGGCGTTTGATACGCATGGGTGTCTCCGCAAGTTGAACACGGTATTGATCTTTGCACATGGCTTGCGCCTCGTAAAGCAAAAATGTAACCGAACGTGGGTGCCCTACTACCTGGAAGGCAGCCTGAAACCTATTCTTCAGATACCGGTTGACGTGGATCGCGCCGCACACCGGCTTGCATAAGCACGATAGCGGTAATGGGCGAAGTCACGATAAGGAAGAAGGTGATTAACAATTCGTGAATAACCGGACGCTGTTGTAACGCACTGGACACAAGTGCCGAGGCGCACAACACAAACGTAATGCCAAGCGTATTGCCAAGCGTGGGCGCATGCATGCGTGAATAAAACCGCTTGAAGCGAAGCAGACCCAACGACCCGGACAGGGTAAGCACACCGCTGACAATCAATAACAAGGTGGCCGGGATAGAGGCCCATAAAGGTAAAGAATTCATGGTTGGATGACCTCGCCTTTAAACAGGAATTTAGCCATGACCGTTGAGCTGATGAAACCGAACAGCGCCATCAGCAGGGCGATATCGAAATACACGCTGGTCGCAAAATGGACCCCCAGCACCAAGACAATTGAAATGCCGTTAATGAACATGGTGTCGACGGCCAGAACGCGGTCTTGCGGTGTCGGCCCCAGCATCAGGCGTAGCGTGGCGGCGGCAAATGCCAGCGCAAAACAGAACAGGGCAAAAGTGCCGGCCCAAATCAGTACGGTGTCCATCATTCGAAAATCTCCATGAGAGGGCGTTCGTAGCGGTTTTTAACCAGGTCGATCCAGTGTTGCGCGTCTTCAAGGTCAAGTACGTGAAGGGTCAGTACGCCGCTTTCGTCGGAGTACCCGGACCACACTGTGCCTGGGGTGTAGGTCAGGATACACGCCAATGCAGCCAGGCCATGCGGGTCTTTCATGTCGAGGGGGATGCGGATAAACCCCGGCGTGTGGCTTTGTGGCTTGAACCAGATGATTTTGAAGACTTCGATATTGGACAGGGTGATGTCGGCGACCACGCTGAAGAAGAGCCGGATAATGGTTAACGGCTTTTTCGGGGTCGAGCGCAACGGGCGCAAGCGCATGGCGGCCCAGGCCAGTAAAAGCGATACCACCGCACCCAATACAATTTGCGACGATGCAAGGGTTTGGTTGAGCAGCAGCCACAGCACCAGCAGCAAGGTCGGCAGCATCAACCAGTTGACGACGCGTTTGATGCGCTTCATGGTTTGCCTCCGTTGCCTAGCGTACGCACCGTGTCGTGGTTAAGTACGGCATTGATATAGCTTTCGGGCACGCTGAGCGACACAGCCGTGTCGTTCATGAAATTAAGCACTGGGCCGGCCCATATCGCAAGCCCGACGCAGGCGAGAATAAGCGCGGCAACCGGTGTGGCCTCGCTGATGCGCAGCCGTGGTGTTTGGGTTTCGTTGGCCCAAAACAACCTGATGCCGGTGCGGCCCAGCGCAATAATACCGGCCAGGCTAGATAACAACACGACTGACATCAACAGCCAGGCTTCGATATCAGGGGTGGTTTCAGAAGTTTGCAGTGCGGCCGACAGCAATGAGAACTTGGCGACGAAACCCGACAGCGGTGGCAACCCGGTGATCAGCAAGGCACAGGCGATAAAGCTCATGCCCAAAAAGGCCATGGCCGCTGGGATAGCCACCCCGACAGGCGTTTGTGTTTCGGTAAATGACTCTTCGGGGTCGTCCAGGTCGAACAAGTCCATACTGACGGCGAGTACGTCGGCCCCAAAGCTGCGGGTGCGCTCAACCATTTCAATCAATAAAAAGAAGGCGCCTGTGGCCAGTACCGAGTTGACCAGGTAAAACAGTGCCGGGCCGGTCATGGTAACGCCTGGCATGCCTAGTGCCGATAGCAGTGTGCCGGACGAAATAATGACGCAATAGGCAACAATGCGCTCGGTTTGGTAGGCGGCCACCAGGGCGATGGTGCCGAACAGCAAGGTGGCCAGCCCGACCGGAAACATCCAGTCGCCGCCGAAGGCAGCCGGGGCGCCTGTGGGCAATAGCAGCGAACCCAGCCGCACCAGGGCATAGATGCCGACCTTGGTCATGATGGCAAATACGGCAGCAACTGGGGGGCAAGCGTTGGCGTACGCAGGCGCCAGCCAGAAGTTGAGCGGCCACGCGGCGGCTTTGATAAGGAAGGCGACGCCCAGAATAGCTGCCGCCGCCTCAAATAGGCGACGATCACCGCCGCCCAGATGGCCCGCCCGTGCGGCCAGGTCGGCCATATTAAGCGTGCCGGTAACGCCATAAATAAGTGCAATGGCAATGAGCAACAGCAGTGACGCCACCAAATTGACGGCGATGTAGTGCATGCCGGAGGTCACACGGTTTTCGCCCGAGCCATGCAGCATGAGCCCGTAGGATGCGGCCAGCAAGACTTCGAAGAACACGAAGAGGTTGAACAGATCGCCGGTAAGGAAGGCGCCGTTCAGCCCCATAAGCAAGAACTGGAACAAGGGCAAAAAGTAGACGCCTGCACGCTCCCAGCGCGCCGTCGAATACATGAGGGTTGTCAGGCCCAGGAACGCACTGAGCGTGAGCATGATGGCCGACAGTCGATCGGCTACCGCGACGATGCCAAAGGGCGCTGGCCAGTCGCCCAGCAGGTAAACGGCAATCTGGTTGGGCCAGAGATCGGGTTCGGCGCCGGCCGTTACCGACAACAATTTGATGGCGACGAACAGTTGCAACAAGACAGAGGCGAACGCGATGGTCAGCCTGAGGCGGCGATGCGATTCTTTGATGAGAATGAGCAGGCCGCCCGCGAACAGCGGAATGACGACCGGCAAAATAGGGAGGTGGACCATCCAGTCAATCACAGGTCGGCCTCCCGCCCATCGACGTGGTCATTGCCGGCCAGGCCGCGTGACGCCAATAAAACGACCAGAAAGAGCGCTGTAGTGGCAAAACTGATGACAATAGCGGTAAGCACCAATGCTTGCGGGACTGGATCGGCGTAAAGCGATGGGTCGGAGCCTTTGGCCGCGTCGATGACCGGTGGAGCACCGATGGTCAGACGTCCCATGGAGAAAATAAACAAATTGACGGCATATGCCAGTAACGACAAGCCCATGATGACCTGGAAGGTGCGTGGACGCAGCAGCAGCCAGATGCCGGAGCCTGCCAGTACGCCGATGGCCAGAGACAACACGATTTCCATCAGAGAGCTCCCTCGGTGGCGGGTTCAGTGCGTTGCGCTGCCGGTTTGCGACGGAAGCGCAGCGATTGGTGAGCCAGCGCGACCAGAATCAGAACGGTTGAGCCAATAACCAGCATGTAAACGCCAATATCGAAAATCAGGACGGTAGACAGTTTGATCGTGCCCAATAAAGGCAGGGCGACTTCAAACTTGAAGGCGGCCAAGAAGGGGCGCGACATCCACCAGGCGGACAGTGCTGCGCCGCCGGCGATAAGCATGCCCAAGGCCAACCAGTACTGGGGCTTGATATTTTGGCGCGCTTCGACCCACAAGACGCCGCCGACGACGTATTGCAAAATAATGGCCGTGGCAAAAATAAGCCCTGCGATAAAGCCCCCGCCCGGCAGGTTGTGGCCGCGCAGCAAGAAGAAGACGGATACCAGCGCGGCCATGGGAAGCAGCAGGCGTGCCAGTACGGCGGGTACTTTTAAGGCCCCGGTGGGCACCAGCGCTGTCTTGGGGTCGGGCTGTTCGACGTCGGCAGGGATGTTCGGGCCGGCCCCTTTTTGTCGACGCAGCGGGCCGTCTTTGATGGTTTCTGGTGGCGGACGGAAGCGCCGGAGCAAGGCAAATACAGTCAGCGCCACGATGCCCAGCACCACGACTTCGCCCATCGTGTCGAAGGCCCGGAAGTCGACCAGAATGACGTTTACCACGTTGCTGCCGTCGCCTTCCGGCAGGGCGTTCTCAACGAAGAAGCGCGCAATTTCGTTGTCGAAACCGCGCGTCATGACGGCGTATGACAGCGCCGTCATGCCCAATCCGCCCAACACGGCAACGATCAAGTCTCGTGCGCGTCGTGTCGTGGCTTTGAACTTGTCGATGACGTAGTTTTCTTCGGCCCGGATGCGTGGTGGCAGCCAGCGCAGGCCCAGCAGAATAAGCACGACAGTGACGACTTCGACAGCCAGTTGGGTTAAGGCCAGATCGGGTGCAGAGAACCAAGCAAAGGTCATGGCGGTTGTCAGCCCGGCGCCGCCCGACATGGCCAGCGCGGCTGGCCGGTGATATTTTGCCTGAATGGCCGTGCCAATGGCACAGGCCCCGCCGGCTACCCAAAGCATCAGGAAGAACAGGTTGAGCGGGGTCGACAACTGCGGGTCGAACCAGCCCGGCGCCATTAAGGGCAGGGCGGCAACCGCAATCGATACAGCTACTATCAGCAGCATCTGAAGTTGTAATCGGGTCGTCGCGATCCATTCCATGGCGTACGACGCGCCGGCATCCAGTTTTTCGAGCAAGGTCTCGAAGGTGTGACGACCATTAAGCCGGAAAATCAGCGGTTTTTCTTCTATGGTGTCGGGGTCGACCGGCTTGTTGTGGTTGGGGCCGAGCAAATGCCATAGCAAGACGCCGCCAGCCAGCGCCACCAGGCTCATGACCAGGGGCATGTTGAACCCGTGCCAGATCTTCAGGCTGTATTCGGGGTTGTTGGGCCCCAGTAAAGACAAGCTGGCCGAGTGCAGCAGCGGGCCCAGGGTGTAGCGCGGGAAAATGCCGACGACCAAGCACGTGAGTACCAGCAAGCCGCTGGGCACCAGCATCCAAAACGGTGGCTCGTGGGGCTTTTGAGGCAAGTCGGTAGCTGGCGGCCCGAAAAATACGGTCATGACCAGCCGTAGCGAATAAGCGACCGCCAATGCGCCGGCCATGACGGCGGCCAATGGCAATACAATTTCGACAAAGCGATCCTGGTCGGCCACAACGGCCTCGGCAAAGAACATTTCTTTGGACAAAAAGCCGTTAAGCAGCGGTACGCCGGCCATCGAGGCCGCTGCGACTATAGCCAGCGTGGTGGTGATGGGCATGGCGTGCCGCAACCCCGACAGCCGGCTCATGTCGCGTGTGCCGGTTTCGTGGTCGACAATACCCGCCGCCATGAACAGCGAAGCCTTGAACGTGGCGTGGTTCATCATGTGAAACACGGCAGCCACGAGCGCCAGCGCGCTGTTCATGCCCAGCAGCAGCGTGATCAGGCCGAGGTGACCGATGGTGGAGTAGGCCAAGACACCTTTGAGATCTTGCTGAAAAATGGCTGCGTATGAGCCAAGTAGCAGGGTGATAAGGCCGGCCGAGCTGATGATCCAGAACCATTCTTCGGTGCCGGCCAGCACGGGCCAGAAGCGTGCCAGTAAGAACACGCCGGCCTTGACCATCGTGGCCGAATGCAGGTAAGCCGATACGGGCGTTGGCGCCGCCATGGCGTTGGGGAGCCAGATATGGAAGGGGAACTGCGCGCTTTTGGTCAGCGCCCCCAAGGCGATAAGCACCAGCGTTGCGGTGTACCACGGGTGATTGCGAATGATTTCACCCGAGTGCAAAACATCGTCGATATCGTAGCTGCCGGCAATGTGGCCCATCATGAGCATGCCCGCCAGCAAGCACAGGCCACCCGCCCCCGTAATGGTAAAGGCCATGCGCGCGCCTCGCCGTGCGTCGAGCCGGTGGTTCCAGTATGCAATGAGCATGAACGAGGACAAGCTGGTCAGTTCCCAGAAAACGACCAGTTGCACCAGGTTGCCCGACATGACGACGCCGAGCATCGAGCCCATGAAGAGTTGGAAGAACGAGAAAAAGCGCGGTACCGGGTCTTCGGGTGACATGTAGTACCGGGCGTACAGCACGACCAGAGCGCCCATGACGGACACCAGCATGGCAAACAGCCAGGCATAGCCGTCGATACGCAAGGTGAAGTCGATTTCCATGGCCGCTGGGATCCAGGGCATGACTTCTTTGATGACCAGCCCCGAACTGATGGCGGGGTAGTACGACGCCAGCATGACGGCACAGCCAAGCGCAACCAGCCCGGCCAGCCAGGCTTCAAGGTTACGCGCGTTACTAGGCAGCAGTGCTGCAACAATGCTTCCAAGAAACGGCAGGGCTAGGATCAGGAGAAGCGACATCAAGTCTGGCCAAAGTGTTGTTTTATTGCATTAAATAATACGATACTTTGTGTCGCTTTTTGGGACAGAAACGCAAAAAAGGCCGAACTTAGCCGCTTTTTTGTGTAAAAAAATGAACAGGGTGGGCCAGATTTTTAAATCATGGCAGCTGACCGCAGGCGATGATTTTGTACGCCGGTTCGCGACTAGCGAACCGGATCTGGGGAGCTTGCACAGGCCTAACCTGACAAAAACCTTAAATAAATCAGGCGGCTAGATCTGTATTTGATGAGACTTGTGTGTTGTGCTGCGGCTTGGTGTCGACGACTTATTACCAGCTTCGAACCCGGCCCGTGTCGATATGGACGAATTGGTCGCGCGGATAGAAGCCTACACCGCCTGCGTTGAGCGACAGCGCGGCGTCGCGCACTTCGGCCAGTGGAATGCCGGGTAGACGGATGTCGATAGCCTTGCCGTCCATGTGCAGACTGCGCTTGGCCACGCCGCCGCCCCGCGTCGTGCGCAAGCGCTCGTTGGTTTGCGGGTCGCGGTAGGCGGAAATCACATCGTAAGGGATGTCGGTGTTCAGCAGCTTACGGATGCGGTCAAGCTGGTCGTACAGCAGCGGGTCCATCGTGCCAACCGCCTGCGTATAGTGGTCGCGCAAAAATACGTTCAGGCGCTCAAGGGCGGGGGGCAGGTAGCGGTCGCCGTTGGCATATACCAGCGACAGACGGTCGTCGCGGTGGGTATGGTTAAAAGCGACGTGGCGGGGGTAGATACGGATGCCGGCCAGTGCGGGTGCAGATAAAGCGGGCAGGCCGGTGGCCAAGGCGATTGATGCCGCACGACGCAAAAAACTGCGGCGCGCGGGCTGTGGTGGTGCGGTCATAGGCAAAAACCTGAAACTGGGCCGTAGGAATACGGCCTATAAGAAAATTTCGTTTAAAAGCGTTAAACGTGGCGGTATTTTTACCCCATTTTCAGTGCTTTTGCCAGCGTCTTGTCGTGTCCGTAAAGATCGTCATAAAAATAGACCGTGCCGTCAAGCACGACGACAGTACTGTAGGCCAGCACCACAGGAATGGGAGCAGCCAGCCGGATGGTTTGCGATTTTCCGGCGGTCATGGCGGCTTCTATGCGCGATTGCGTCCATTGGGGCTCATTTTTAAGCACAAACTGCGCCAGCGCCACTGGGGCTTCGACACGGATGCAGCCGTGACTGAAATCGCGTCGGCTACGTTCAAATAATTGCGGCGATGGCGTGTGATGCAGATAGATGTTGGTGTTATTGGGGAAGATGAACTTGATGTCGCCCAGTGCATTTTGCGGGCCAGGGCGTTGTCGAATGCGCGCAGCGCCTTTTTGCACGGCCTCGAGGTTGGCCGGCGTAAGCTGGGTAGATACAGAACCGTCTTTCAAGACAAACTCGAAACCCTGGCGGTCGAAATAGGCTGGGTCGCGGCGCAGGCGCGGCAGTGTTTCGCCACGCGCAATCGACGGCGGTATGTTCCAGTAGGGGCTGAATTCAATAAACCGCATGTTCTCGTCGAACAGCGGGGTGCTGGTGTCAAGGGCGCGACCCACGATGACGCGCATTTGCAAACTGATATCGATATTGCCGTCCGGCATGACGTCGTACGCGCGCAGCATGAATTCGGGGATGTTGACCACGATCATGCGTGGTGCGCTGACCAGCGGTGTCCAGCGCAGTCGTTCTAGCGTCAGCGCCATTTGTTTGACGCGTTGGGCGGGTGTGACGTTAAGCTGGGCCAATGTTGCCGGCCCGATGATGCCGTCGTCAGTTAGGCCATGACGCTTCTGAAAGGCCTTGACCGCGGCTTCAAGCGCCGTGTCGTATAAAGCGGGTGTATTTGGGCCGGTGGTTGCCGGGCCCGAGCCCGGCAACGCGTTGGAGGCCGACGCGTTACTTATGGCTTGAGGCGCTTGCGCCGCGGCGGTATTGCTCGCAGGCATGTCGCCCAGTAACGTTAAACGTTGGGCCAATAGCGGGGCGCCGGCCCAAGGCTGGCCGACTTCGAGTTTGCGCGCTGGCAGCGCCGGCAGTGGGCTGGCCCAGGCCGGGTTACTTTCCAACTGGCGATACTGGGCCATGGCCTTGACGACGGCATCGTACATGGGTACGCGCGGGCGCGCGTCGTGCAACGCTTTGGCCACCGCGTTGTTTTGCAAGGCACTAAACAAGTACTGCCTGGCATCAAAAGCGGGTTTTGGGGGGATGTCGAATTTTTGGTGTACCTGGTGCGGGTCGACCCGGCCGTCGCGCAGGTCGCTTAAATATTGCACCAGGTTCTGGTTTAGCCGGGCATTCAGGTCGGTGCGTTGCTGCGGCGTGGCCAGCGGTGCATCGGGCTGGGCCAGGCGCGCAAATTGCTCGATAAGCGTGGTTGCTTCGTAGGCTTGAGGGTTAAGCCCTTGGGTATCGGCTGCAGCCAATACCTGCAGCGCCTCGGCCACTTGTGGGTGCGGCCGGCCGTCGGCGGTAAACCAGACGGGGTCGGCGCTGATGGTTAACGATGCACTGGGGGCCGGTACGGCGCTTTGGGTGTTTGACACCGGTGTCGTCGTTAGGTCGACTTGCGCGCGGGCTACGTTTGGCGCAGTGGCCTGGGCGCTTGTCTGGCCCGGTAGGGCTGCAGCTACCAGCAGTGCAATACAACAGGCGGCAAGCTGGCTTCTGCACAGACCGGCACGAAGCCAGTTGTGGCTGGCACTAAAAAACGAGGGTTGTTGTGTGTCGGCGTGTTTGGCCGAGGGTGAGGCTGATGTATTGAGTTTGGCCATAACGACTTTGGGCTTGTAACAAGATGATGACCATAGTGCCATGGTTCATCGGCCCATCACAAGCCCGTTCGCCGCCCATTTGCAAGGGTGTTGTTAACGCCCCGCAGGTTTGAAGCCGTTTTTGTTGGGCATGTCGACCTTGGCCAAGTTGTTTTGGTTCAGTTCGGCGTTGGCATCGACAATATTGGCCTTGTGCAAAATGTAGGCCGATACCGCGTAGACGTCGTCGTTGCTTAAACTGCCCGGTTGGGTAAAGGGCATTGACCGTTTGATATAGTCGAACAGGGTAGTGGCGTAGGGCCAGTAGCTTTCGACGGTTTTAACGGGCGCTTTGGTGGGGTCGTTATTGACCAGGGTGCCGCGCCCCCCGGTCAGACGGTCGCCAATCCCGCCCTCAAGGTTCGCGCCGTGACAGGCCAGGCAGTGCTGGGTGTACACCTTTTCGCCTTGCATGACGGTACCCGACCCTTTGGGCAAGCCACGCCCGTCGTGCAGCGGCGAGACAAACTGCGAGAGCTCTTCGGGGGTAGCCGTGTGGCCAAAGCCAAACTTCTTGCCGTGATTGTCGGCCATGGCGCCACCGGCAAGGCCAAGTGCCAGCGCGATGCCGCCGACCCCACCCAGTACATATTTAGTAGTGATGGACATTTGACACCTCCCCCGTAGCGGCGACTTTCCAGCTCTGGATGCCGTTCAGATGGTAAATGGACGCCAGCGGCCCGTTGGTGCCGCGCTGGGCAACCAGGTCTTTGATGGTGGGTTGTACGTAGCCGGTTTCGTCGGTGCAGCGGCTTTGCAAAATGGCTTCTTTACCGTCCCATTCCCAGGGGATGGAAAAGCGCGTGTGACACATGGGCAAAATAGGCCCGTGCAGTTTGGCCTCGCGCCAGGTCTTGCCGCCATCAACCGAGACCTCGACTTTTTTGACCAGGCCTTTGCCCGACCACGCCAGGCCTGTGATTTCGTAGAACCCCGGGCGTTGAAGCAGCATTTCGCCGGAAGGGTAGGTGATGACCGATTTGGCCTCCATGACAAACGAGAATTGCAGCGCACTGCCATCGGGCATCAGGTCGGTGTATTTTGAGGTCTCTTCACGCGTCATGAACGGGGTGTCGGATATTTCGATACGCCGTAGCCATTTGATGCACATATTGCCCTCGTAGCCAGGAACAACCAGCCGCAACGGGTAGCCTTGCTCCGGGCGTATGGCTTCGCCATTCTGGCCGTAGGCCAGGAAGCAGTCGGCCATGGCCTTTTCAAGCGGGATACTGCGTGTCATGACGGCGGCATCGCCGCCTTCGGCCAGCAGCCACTTGGCACCAGACTTGACGCCGACTTCGTTAAGCAAGGTCGACAGCGGAACTCCGGTCCATTCGGACGTGGACGTCAGCCCGTGAGTGCCCTGAACCGTTTTGAGTGTGGGCTTGATCCACTCGGTCAGGCCATTGCCGGAGCATTCAAGAAAGCAGATGCGCGACATAAACGGGAAGCGCCGGATGTCTTGCATGTTGAATTTCTTGGCCTCGTCGACCATGCCGTGGACATACAGCATGTGTTTGGTGGGGTCGATGGTGGCGATACCGCCGTGGTGCCTTTCGTAGTGCAGGCCCGAGGGGGTGATGATGCCCTGACTCTTTTCAAGCGGCGTCATGCTCCAGGAGGATTCGGTAGTTTTGGTACCGAAGCGCCAGCGCACTTCGGTTTCAAACTGCGACCGGAAGCCATAGCCGCCATCGTCTACGCCAACGCCCACGCCTTGCGCTTTGGTCGGGTCGGGAAAGACGGTGCGTTCGATGGCGCCGGGGGGAGCCTTGGCCTGGGCTGCCCCTGTTTTGGCCAGCGCGGCTGCGCCCAGCGCGGCAACACTGCCCAATAAAAAACGCCGTCGCTGTCGGGCTGGGTCGGCGTCGCCATGGTAATAGGGAGATTCGGGGTTGCGTCTTTCGTTCTCAAGAAAGAGCGCTTCTTGAGTTTGTAGCTTCTGATGCAAGGCTGTGGTGCCCGCAGGAAGCTCGGGTAAAGGTCTTGTTTTCATATGTGCACTCCGTTTGCTGGTATTGCAAGGTGTTGCGATCACTGAAAAACCACCGCTATTGCTGTTTACAATAGGGCTCAGGTATTTACACCCTGACGGCCAGCATAGGCCTACGGTACCCGGGCGTCAACGGTCAAACGGGTAGGTTAGCCGTAACAATCGCAAAACCCGTCGCAAACGCAAACCTTTAGGAAGCTTCAATGACTGTAGATTTCACGAACCCCGGCAACACTTTGCAGCCCGGTAACGGCAGTAACCCTGAAAAGGTTGCGTCACTTAAAACGATCACCACGGTCATTTATGCGTTGCAGGCACTGTCTTTTTTTGTGGGCATTACCAGTCTGGTAGCCATCATCATTAATTACGTCAAGCTGTCCGACACCAAGGGCACCTGGCTCGAGTCGCACTTCAGGTGGCAAATTCGTACGTTCTGGTATGGCATTTTGTGGTGTGTCGTGGGCTTTTTGCTCACGTTTGTGCTTGTCGGGTACTTGGTGTTGGCCGGCGTGGTTGTCTGGTTTATTTACCGCATTGTTAAGGGCTGGTTGCGCCTGGCCGACAATAAGCCGATGTATACCGATGCCTGATGGTCATGACGTAGGCTCGCGGCGTATTTTTGCCGCGTGGCTGACTGGGTTTATGCTTGCCGTGGCGGCAGGCAATGTGACTGCGCAGGGTGATCAGGTCTGGTCGCAAGAAGCCGTGAGCCCGGCCATTAACCAAAAAGGGTTGTCGGTAACGCAAACCTTTTCCGCGCCCCAGCCTGTGCACCCGCAGGCTGTCATTACGTCGGTTCGGGTGCAGCGCCAAACGCGTACGTTAGGGCAACTGGGCAGTGTGCTGTGTACAGCGCCGGGCGCTGGCCGTTGCGTCGTACTGTTTGGCAGCCATACCTCAACCCAGGCCTTTAACGGCTTGCCGGCTAATCAGACGTTTTACTTAACGCACACCCTGGTGGGTCATGGGCCGCAAACGCCTCCGGCATTTGTCAGGTCGGAGTTGAGCGTTTGGTATTCGGTCGGCCCGAGCTTGCAAGGTCAGCACGGAAAATCTGCAACCCCAGACACCCCTTAGCTGCGCAGGCCTGCTGGCCAATTTGTGCAGGCCGCGCAGCCAGTCCTCATTCTTCGACTGTTTCCATCAGCAGCTCAACGCGACGGTTAAGCGCCCGGTTTTCGGGAGTATCGTTGGTGGCCAGGGGCTTGGTGTCGGCATAGCCGATGGCGCGCAACCGCGTGCTGACAATACCGTTGGCCTCGAAGTAGCGCACCACGCTGCCGGCCCGGGCGCTGGACAGCTCCCAGTTTGACGGAAAACGGGCGCTGCGTATCGGAATCGCGTCGGTGTGGCCCTCGATGGTGACCTTGTGAGGGCTCTCTTTAAGCACTTTGATCAGGCGCTGCAAAACGGCCAGGCCGTCTCGGCTGAGCTCGGCTTGGCCGGAACTGAACAAAATTTCACTATTGATACGGAAGCTGACGGATTTTTCGTTGATGACGACATCAATGTCGCTACCCAAATTGCCCAGGTTCAGGCCTTGAAGTGGGTCGGGGCGAGTGCCGTCGTCGGCCGAGGGTTGCAGTGGTAGGGGGCTTGAGCCGCCGGCTTGCGTGACGGGCGCTTTACCCGCTGTCGATGCCGCGATGTCTGGCGCTGGCGTGCTGCGTTCACGCGCAAAAATGCCCAAGTTGCCCGGCATGATGCCTTCGCGGACATTAACGCCTTCACCCTTGCCGGCCAGCATAAGCATGACCAGCATGAACACCAGCAATAGGGTGATGGTGTCCAGGTAAGTGATCAACCAGCTGTCTGTTTCTTCTTCAGACTGTGGTTCAAAGTACCATTTGTCGAAGCGCTGGGGGTTGGCGACGGCAGGTGCCGTTTGTGCTGCTTGTGCGGCCGCCATGGCGCCGGCCGTTGCCGGGGCGCGTAAGTTTGGCGACAGGCCTGCCCTGGGGCCATAAGGCGAAGCACCGGTAGACATGTATGAGCCGGGCTCGGCGGTGGGCGGACCGTTGGCTACGCCGTAAGACCCTGCCGCCTGCTGGCGCTGAAACTCGCGTCGCCGCAGTTTTGCGATTTCTTCCAGGGTAAGGTTGCTGGTGCTGCGCGGCGGCATTACGACCCCGCCTGGCTTACCGGCTGGTTGTCTTCAGCCTTGTCGGCGGCTTTGTTGTGCTCGCCGAACAGACGACGGCTTTCGTCATCGTTCAGTTCGTCGTCGTACTCGGCCATGAAGGTATTCAGCGTTTCGCGCATGAAGGCAGGTCGACGTTTCTGGCTCATCATGGATATGCCCTGCATGACCATGTTCATCAGCGCTACGCGCTGTTCGGTGCGGCGCTCGAGCTTGACGGCGACGGGCTTGAAAATCAGGTTGGCAAGCAAAATGCCATAGAAGGTTGTCATGAGCGCCAGCGACATTTGCTGGCCGATAGACGCCATGTCGCCGTCGCCAATCATGAACATGAGGTTGACCAGGCCGATGAGCGTGCCGATCATGCCGAAGGCCGGGGCAAAGGCCGCCATGGTACGAAACAATTGCGCTTCGGCGTGTTCTTTTGCGCGCAGGCGCGAGATGCGCCAGTGCATGAGCTTGATGATGTCTTCTTCAGGCGTATGGTCAATAATAAGTTGAACGCCGGTTTTCAGGAACGGGTTATGGACTTTTTCCAGGGCCTGTTCTACTTGGCGGATATTGCCGGACATCCATAGTTTGGAGATAGCGACCAGTTCTTCGATGTCGTCTTGGGTGTATAGGCGTTCGTTGCGCATGACGGTGCCGATCAGACCGAAGATGCGAACGACTTCGCGCAGCGGGTAACTGATGAACGTAGCGGCCAGCGTACCAATAAGCACAACGCCCAGGCCGGGCAGGTCGATGAACAGGCTCGGGTCGTCGGCCGAGAAGAACAACACGACCCCCAGCAACAGAATGCTGGCGACGATGCCGATAAGGGTAGACGGATTCATGCGCGGCTTTTAAATAAATGTACTTACCGGGTTAACGACGGTTGCGCGGCAGAGTTTAACGTTGCGGTGTTTCAGTTTTGGGTGGGGCCTCGCCGCTTTCGGGCGAAAGGGGCGGCGCGTCGTTGTTGTTTGCAGTGGGCTCGGACGCCGGTTGTTGTTCGTCTGCCGCGGGTTCAGCGCTTGCATGGTCTTGCATCTCGGCGGCTTGACGCTCTTCAATAACCGGTTCGGCAACCGGATGCCCGTTGACCCGGCTTTCGGTCAGGTAGTGGCACACGCGCCATATATGGTGTCCGCTGCGCTCAAGCCAGCGGATGGCGTCGGTGGTGTGCAGCAACTGGGCCGCAGCGGTATGGTTGCGCCCATTACCTTGAAGGATGTCGTGCCGCAACTGACGCGACAGGCCTTCCAGGGTGCCCGCCTCACGGCCGATTTCTTCGATGGTGTCTTGGGTGGCTTCGCGCTGCGTGCTGGCAAGGGCCAGTTCCAGCATGCGCAGGTTGTGGTTAAGCGCCCACTGGTAGTCGGGGCCGGCAAAGTCAATAGGTTGCGTGGTCAGCTCGAACAGGCGCTGTCGAAAGCGGATGAGATGGTCGGCCGCATGCAATTGCGCAATGCGTTGCCCTGCCAGTTTGTCTTGGTCGCTTTCAAGGGGCACACGGCTGATGAAGTCGTAAGCCCGGTCAAGCGCAACCCGTGTGTGATCGAGCAGTGTGACGTCGATGGCTGTACCGGGCTGTTTGCAGGCGTCTTCGTACGATGAAAACAGGAGGGTTGCGATTTTTTCCAGCGCGCGCTGCGACGCTTCTAATGCAACTTCGGGAACCCCCAGGGTACTGTTGTCGAGGTTGCCGGCAATCTCTTCTTCTTTTTCGGGCAGCAGGCGTTCTACAAACTTGGCGAAGCGCGTGGTAAACGGCATGAACAGAACGACGCCCAGGCTAATGAACAGGGTGTGGAACATGACCAGGCCGATGGTGCCGGGTTCAATCTCGACGTTCTGGCTTAAAAACTTGGTGACGGCAAGCAGGCCTGGGAACAGGATGATGGCGATGATGCCGGCAACTAGGTTGAAGAGGATGTTGGCGACGGCGGTGCGTTTGGCGGCAACAGTGGCACCAATGGTAACCAGGATGCCGGTAACCGTGGTGCCAATAGACGCGCCGATGACCAGCGCGCCGGCTTGTTCGAAGTTGATGGTTTGGGTGTACAGCGCGGTAAGGGTGGTGGCGATGGCGGCTGACGATGACTGCAGGATGATGGTAAGAATAAGGCCGAACAGCATGACGATGACGTGCGCCCAGAAACCGCCGGCGGGTAACGAGGCGAAGTCGACCAATGAAGAAAGCTCGCTCATGCTGTCTTGCAGGGTGGTAAGGCCCAGGAAAAGCATGCCGAAACCCGCCAGGGCGACGCCCAAGTCGCGTATACGGCCGCGGCCCAGCAGTTTAAGCAGCGCGCCGATGCCGATAAGGGGCAGGGTGTAAAAGCCAAATTTGATTTTCAGGCCAATGACGGCGACGATCCAGCCGGTGGCGGTGTTGCCCAGGCTGGTACCGATGACGAAGCCGACGGCCTGGGTAAAGGTGATGAGCCCGGCACTGACAAACCCGATAATGGTGACGGTAGTGGCGCTGGATGATTGAACCAGTGCGGTGGTGAGGGTTCCCGAGAGGAAGGCTTTGAAGGGGGTGCCGGTAAAGCGAATGAGGGCGCTGCGCAGTGCGGGGCCGGCAAACGAGACAAGGCCTTCGGACAACAGCATCATGCCGATAAGAAACAGGCCGATGCCACCGATAAATGGGAACAGGATGTCTGACATTGAGTTTTGGGGTGTGTGGCGTTGTGTTGCGGGTAAGGGGGGAGTTTACCCGGCGGGGGGTGGGTTGTGCTTAACTGCGCCGCAGTGGCGCGTAGTGCTTTAGGCTGCCACCGGTGCAAGCCGGGTAATGTCGAGGTCTTGGCGTTTCGATTTTAGTTGCCACAAGTCGTATTCGGCTTGATGGGCCAGCCAGCTGGCTGCGCTTTTGCCGAATGCCAACTCAAGGCGCACGGCCATTTCGGATGAAATTGCAGCTTTGCCGTTGACGATTTCGGACAATGTTTTGCGCGACACATGTAGGTGTTTGGCTGCCGCAGTGATCGAAAGCCCCATGGGTTCAAGCCATAGATCGTGTAGCAGCTCACCGGGGTGGGGTGGGTTGTGCATTGTGTTCATAGTCGGGTTTGGTAAAACTTTTCCAGGCCCTTGTGCGCAAAAGTTTTAATCATGCGAAGTGTAACCCCTTGGGTGTCAAACAGCAAGGCGCGCGGTGTTGTGCTTTTGGGTGAGCTGATGCTGTTGCGCGGATGTCTTACTTTAGGGCTAAGGCCTGTCGCGGGGTAGTCGCAATATTACTTGGGTGGGGTTGGGTTGTTTTGCTTGAGCATGTCGAGAAGTTCGGCGTGGTAGCGGCGCTGGTCGGCGATGGCGGTGTTCAATATGCTGTGCAACCGCTCGTAGTCGTCGATCATGTGCTCGTTCATGCCGGAGTCTTCGAAGGCGTCGAGCAGTTTTAGGGTGTTGCGGATGACAGTTTGCAGTTCGTCAATGAGCTTGCGGTAATCGGATTCTTGCATGGGGGGGGTATTTGTATTGGTCTGGGGTGATGTTAGCGCATGCCGATGCGGGGTGTGGTACCGGGCGGGCATCGCGCGGCCCCTGCGGGGCTGCCCGGCGTCCGAACCTTGGCCGTGGCGGGCGCGGAACTCGCGAGATCGACCAGCCCCCAGCTGGTCGAAAGCGCTTCGCTCGAACAGCCGCGCCCTTGCACCCACGTCCAAGGCCCGGCCGCCAGCACGCTCAAAGCCCGCTCGGTACCACACCCCGCATCGGCTTGGGCAGTTAGCTCAGCTCAAAGATCCGAGCGGGCTGCGCCTCAAGGCGCCACAAGTTTGATTACCGTGCGAGACCCGGTGGCCTCGGCGTAGCGTGCAAGCGTGCGCAATGAGGGGAGGCTTCGGCCGCTTTCTAGTCTGGCGATTGTTGATTGGGTTGTGCTCATACGCTGCGCGATCTCAGTTTGCGTCAGGCCGGCCCGGACACGCGCAGCGATGAGCTCGCGAGCAATCGCGAACTCGGGGGCCTGGGCATCGTACTCTGCCCTTGTTTGTCGGTTCGAGAGCAGCCGGTTTTTTAATGTGCTTAAGTCAGCCATGATGAAGGCTCTGCAATCGTTTCCGAGCGATGGCCATGTTTTTTTGTGGTGTCTTTTGTGTTTTCTTGATAAACACATGCAGTATGGTGAGTGTTTTTTCGCCGCTTGCCACATATATTGCCCGCGCAATGCCATCTCGACCGGTAATGCGTATTTCCCATAGTTTGTCCTTTAAGTGGCGGATATGATGTAACCCGACGTTATGTGGACCAAATGATTCCAGTAGCTCGCAGATATGAACGAACCGTGCTTGCATGTCGTTGGGAATGCGTAGTAGTTCGGCTTCCGCTGCAGGTAATAAAGTTACATGCCAAGGCGACATTTTATCTTATTTTTGCTATTAAATTGGGCTGTCGACGTGACTTGATTTTATAGATGTCGCTCAACTCGGGGTATTCGCAAATGTACGCGGGATAGAAATAGCCTGCTACGGGGTGCCAGGGTATTAGTTAGCTGGCTGTGCATTACCTGCGGGCACATACGTCATGCCAGTGCAGCATTTGCCGCCACAAAAAAGCCGCGCGCCCCGGTTCGCCCCTGACCCGCCCGGTCACTAAAAACAAAAATTTTTAAGCGCACACCCTAAAGTTCATTTCCCACCCGTCGTTAATGCCTATGAACAGGAAGACTTTAGGGTTGGTTTCAGCTTAATACCGCAACAGCGGCACGCAGTATCAAGCTCTAATCTTCTTGGCAACCGGGCGAATCTCTCGCCAATTACACTACCAGGAGTTACTCATGTCAGTAATCAACACCAACTATCTGTCACTGGTTGCCCAAAACAACCTGCAGAAGTCGCAATCGGCTCTGGGCACAGCCATTGAGCGTCTGTCGTCCGGTCTGCGTATTAACAGCGCTAAAGACGACGCCGCCGGCCAAGCTATTGCCAACCGTATGGGCGCTCAGATCAACGGTCTGAACCAAGCTGCTCGTAACGCAAACGACGGTATCTCTGCCGCTCAAACAACTGAAGGCGCGTTGAACCAGATCAACGACAACCTGCAGCGTATCCGTGTTTTGACTGTTCAGGCTTCGAACGGAACAAACAGCGGCGAAGACTTGACTTCGATTCAGAACGAAATCGGTCAGCGTCTGCAAGAAATCAACCGTATCTCCAGCGAAACTGAGTTCAACGGCGTTAAAGTGTTGGCTTCAGATGAAGAGCTGACAATTCAAGTCGGTGCAAATGATGGTCAAACAATTACCATTAATCTCGCGGAGATTAACGCTCAAACACTGGGTTTGAACGGTTTTAACGTCGACAGTAAAGCCGAGATCGCCAACACGAAAGCTACCAAAGCGGACCTGGACGCTCTGGTTGACGACCTCCCCGCCGAATGGGCCGAGGCAGGCGGTGTATATACCAATACCCGCACCAACGACGCAGTGGATCAAGTCAGTGCATTCTCGCGTTTGGGTGACCAAGATACCGTAGCAGTCAACGATGGTACGGTTACTACTACATACACCTTTGATGCCGATAAAGGATCGTTCACTTACGATCAAACTTTTGACGCTACAAGCAGTACGGATTTGGCTGGCGTAATTGCTGATCTCAAGGATGCTATTGGGGCTGGTGCCAAGACCGATGTGTCATTCAAAGTTGGTGCGAACGGTACGGTGAAAGCCGCCAACGGCGACGCGTTATACAACGACAACGGGGTGTTGACTTCAGCGCCTACCGATCCTGCAGCTACAGAAATCACTGACCTGGACGAATTGTTGGGTTTTGCAGCAGTTACTCAGGATGCAGAGTTGACAGTAGATGGTGTTACCTACACGACTACAACAGCCGATGCCGGTGCAGACGAGGTCGTAATGACCGTAGCAGGCTTGTCGATGAGTTCCGCAGAGTTGCAGTCATTGGTTGCTGATAATACCGGTGGTTCAACGACGGTAAGTTATGGCGCTGCTGGTGGTAGCGTGGTTACAGGCTCTGTAACGTTAGGTGCTGACGGTAAGTCCACAACTCAATATGTTGACGCTAATGGTACCTTCACAACTAACGCTACCTCCACAGTTGATTATAAGATCGATGCCGAGGGCTCAGTAATTGTTGATAGCGGTAACCAAAAAGGCGCAATTGCTTATATTTCGTCAACTGGCGACGTGACTACCGAAGCAACAAGCCAGGGTGACCGAACAGAGAACCCGCTTGACGTGCTTGACACTGCGTTGGCTCAGGTGGACGCGCTGCGTTCAGACCTCGGTGCTATTCAGAACCGTTTCGAATCGGCAATCACCAATCTGCAAACAACATCGAACAACTTGGCAGCCGCTCAGTCGCGTATTCAAGATGCCGACTACTCGGTTGAAGTTGCGAACATGACTCGTGCGCAGATTCTGCAGCAGGCTGGTACTTCGGTTCTGGCTCAGGCTAACCAGATTCCTCAGGGCGTTCTGTCGCTCCTGCGTTAATCTAAGTTGGTTTTGCTGTAAGCAGTATAAAAACGGGGCTTCGGCCCCGTTTTTGCGTTTGTGTGGTGTGTGAGGTTTCAGGTGAGTGCGGTGGGTATGGCCGGTAAAAGCAAACCCACATGTTGCCGACAGCGCTTACCTCCTACGCGCATCCATCACCCTTAAGCACAACGCACCCACGGCTAGTTTCATCACGCGTAAATTTGCGAATACCGCGCTCGGCCCCAAGCCGATAGAGTCAGCATTCCGCAACTGTTGTTGCTGCAGCTTTATGGAATGCCATGACCGACGCGGCAACTAACCCGGATTTTGACGGCATCTGGAAGGATGCACTGACGCGGTGGCAACCCGACTGCGTCGAATTGTTCTGGCCCGACGTACACGCCCAGGTCGACTGGCATGCGGCGCCGGTACTGCTGGACAAAGAGCTGCAGAGCCTGCGTAAAATCAACAAGCGTGGCGTACGGCATGTAGACCACTTTTCTTGCGCTATTTTGCTCGACAGGACCGATGTCGCCGACACCGAAAGCTACCGTGCTGCCGTGGGCAGCAACGAATTGCTGTTTACATTTCCAGTGATTAACCTGGCTAAATGGGCGGCACAGGCCGACGAGTTACACCGCATTGCCCCGGCAAACCCGTTTGCAGTCGTCATCCTGGCGCAACTGGCCTGTCGGGCTACTCAGGCATCAGCCGAATCCCGCTTGGTGAGCAAGCTGGAATTGGCTAAGCTATTGAAATATTGGGGTTATTACGTTGGGCGGCGTATCAACCTGTTGCGCATCATCGATTCCTTGCTGATACTGCCCCAAGTCATGGAAGACGCTTTCATGACATCTTGACCACGCAAATCGAGGAACCGCAAGCCATGACATTCATCAGCAATATCGAGCGCTACTATTTGCAGCGCCATATCGACGAGCGCAAGCAGGGGTGGCTTGACGAAGGTTCAGCTAAGGGCGCTGCCGACGTGCTGCAAACCCTTTTGCAGCAGAAGTTCGGCCGGCTACCGGATTGGGCGTCTGACCGAATCCACCAAGCCAACACCAGCACGTTGCAACGCTGGGCCCTTAACGTTTTGAGCGCTGAAACCTTGCAAGGTGTTTTTGAGCAGTAAGCATTAGTCTTGGCCTGCTCCGGGCGATGTTCGGACGACGGGTGGCCTCGCTGGGGCCACGCAATCGCTTTCCTGGCGCCGCACTCTGTTGCGGCTTTAAAACAATTAGCTTTTTGACAGCCAGACGCCTTGGCGGCGTAGCAGGTCTTTTAGGCGCGATACAAGCAGCAAGGCCTTGGCATCGAGGTTGCGCTGACCTTTCAGCGTTTGACCATTAACATCATTGACCTTGCCCCCCGTCCAGGCGTCGCGCAGGGCGCTGGCCCATTGGTTTTCTGTGCCGCCTTTTTCCATTTGCGTCAGTACAAATAGCTCGGGTTCGTTGAGCGTCGGGTTGATGACGCTGTGCCACAGATTGAAGCGGCCCAGCGGAAGGTCGCTATTGTCTTGGAGCAGGGCAGTCAGTTTGGCAAAGCCGGGGGTCAGGCTGGCCGACGTAGTCGGTTGGTCGTAGGGGCCAGGTTCCAGGCAATAACGCAGCATGCCTAGCTTGAACATGGTTTGCAGTGCTTTGAGCAGCGCGGCAGCCGTATCAGCCTGTGCCGCGGCTTTAATGGCTTCTGCATTGCAAAGATCATCGAATGACAGCGACCGTGGCCAAGCCTCTGACAAGGTACTGATCAAAGCAACGACCACCGTATCTTTGGTGGTGACGTTACGGCCGGCCTGGTTGGTGTAGGCCTGTGCGCCGGCGGGCGTGTTGTCGTTGTTGGCGTTTTGAAAAAAGCCGGCCCAGCGCAGGGCCTGAAGTTGGTCCAGGTTGGGGTCGCTGGCGACATTCTGCGCGTTTTCGGGTGCGGTCAGCAGGCTTTTTCGGAAGTTTCGGCCCACTGCAAAGTCAAGATACTGTTGACGCAGGGCTTTGGGCTGGCCCAGCGCTATCATGCTGTGCGTGAGCTGTACGTTTTGTCCAAAGCTGGCCGACAGCTCGCTTTGCGGTTCGGCATCTCCCACGTAGGCCAAGCCATTTTGGTCGGCTACGTTAACGAACTCGACGAAATAGCAGGGTGTATTGAACGTTTCGAGGTATTCGTGGGTAATGTAGTAGTCTGAAAACCGCCGCAGCTGGTTGACCGCGCCGCGTAGCGAGGGGGCTAGCGGGTTAGAGACCGCCAGGCCGTCAGACAGCAAAGTCAGCATGGCTTTGGCCCGCGACAGTTTGTCTTCGTCGTTATCGGCGCCAAAGCTGTTCAGCATCATGGCGTCGCGTACAATGTCGCCTGCCTTCCAGCCCGGGTAGGTGTTGTAGCTGATGTAAGCCACGCCTTTGGGTGACATGTTTTCTTTGCAGAGGCGCATTATGGCTTGCTGTACATCGTGCGGCACCCAACTGAAAACGCCGTGCGCAATGATGTAGTCAAACTGGCCGAAGTCTTTTGTGATGCCGGTCAGGCTCATGGCGTGCAACGTCAGGTTATTAACGTTTAGCTCGTTAATAACGCGTTGGCCTTGCGTAATTTGTGCCGATGACAGGTCTACGCCGACGACTTGTGCCTCGGGGTAGGCCAGGGCAAACGGCAACAGATTGCCGCCTGAAGCGCAACCTAATTCAAGTACGCGCGCCTTTTCTACCGGGACGGTGTCAACGCCATATAAAAATGCCGATGCACGAATGTGCGCAGGCGATGCGTAGTAAAACGCATTAGACGTGTATTGCGACCGGTCGTAGTGGTCGGCAATTTGCTGGTTGACGTCTTCTGGCGGCATATTCATGGTGCACGGGCTCCGGTGTTAACTATGTGGTTAGCCCGTCAGCGTAGCAAAAACAGGGTGTTGGCAAATTGCCGATTAAGGCCGAAATTCAGGGATGCTGCGGGTTATAGTGGTGCGCGCACTGCTGCGAACTTTTATATGAGGCCTCGTTATAAGTCACTTTGTGATGGGGCTGATCTATGGCGAACTTGGCCGCATTTCTTTAGCGCTCGTCGTTGATTACGCGGTCTGTACAACCCTCTTCAATTGGTCTGCAAAAAGATGTCGAACTTCGCCGGCCATGCTTTTCAAAAGGCGCCAGTTTTTGGTTTCGTGACGCACTCGTCCGGCAACTATCGCCGGATGAACCCTTAGCTTGTTGGCCAAGTCCATGGCATTGCCGACCGTTGGGTTACTGCTTACCGGAGCAGCAGCCCATTCGGCGGCGGGGATCAGGGCTTCTTGGGCGCAGGCATCAGCTTCGTTTTCTTCCTGGCTGGCCCGGGTCTTGTCATCCAGGTTGTCGGCAATAAACAGATGATCGGCGTTCAGGTGCTTTTGCACGTGGACCAGTTCATGGAGCAACGCAAACCAGAAGTTGTCGATGCGGTCATGGCGCAACGTTAACGCAACAACAGGGGTGCCCTCATCGAGCATGGCCGCGCCATCTAGGTAGGTTCTTTTAAAGTGCTCTTCAATCACCAGGATAATCCCGATATCGGCCAGGTACTCGACTGCGAGGCGAGGGCCTTGGTCGAACCGGGAGAGTTTCGCCAGGTCGCGCAACCATTCGGCAGTAATCGACTCAGCCTTGTATTGGGTTTTCAGTGAGTGCTTTTGTTTTCGTGCTTTCTTCAAGACGGCAACACGCCATACCAGCAGTGCATGTTCGTCCATCACTCGCGACCCGCTTTGGTGGAGCGGTGCGCGCAGCAGGGCCGGGCGATGCGTTCCAGACAAAACGTCACACATAAAGTCCCGCATCAGTTCTTCGCCGCGCTCTTTTGCGTGACGAGCCGTGTCAACAATGTCCTGCAGGTAGCCGCGCTCAAGCATCTCTTGCCAGGGGAATTTACTGAAGTCGTACTGCGGAGCTTGGCCTAAATCAATGTCGTCTTTAGAGTCGCCCAGCAAAATTTCTGCCGGAATGCCAAGGTTCTTGTGAATCTTGCGCATCATCGACAAGCTCAGTGGGCGCTTGCGGGCAAGCACTTCAGACACTTTGGGCAGTGACCCAAAGTAGGGGATCAAATCCTTCTTGCTTAGCCCCATTTGGTCCATACGGAAGAGAATGGCTTCGATGGGGTCTGGAGAAACCGGGTCTACCTTGGAGCGTTCGTACGATTCAATCACCAGAGCGAGCAGCTCCAGTTCATTCTCCTTGTTGGAACCGATTTTAATCTCTTCATCCATTAGTGCCGACAGGCGAGCAATGGCATCGTCGTAGTCACGCTGCGTCTTAATTACTCGAATCTGTTTCATTGCCAACTCCTTCTGCAAACGTGCGGCACTGCACACCGATACCTAGAACTTCTTTTTGTCGTACTCGGCATGTGTGCCCACCCATTCAATCAATACGATGCCGTTCTGATATTTCGCCTTGATCAATAAACGGAAAGCGTTGCCTTTGATATTGAAGATCACCTGGTTATCGGTCAAAAAACTGGCGCTAGGATATCTATTCTTCACGTCCTGAGGTCCACTCCATCTAGCCTGCTCGACTTCTGCACGCCAAGCGTCGAGCGGACCGCGGGAATCCGCATGCTTGCGCTTGAATTGGTCTAGCTTCAAGAGGCCGATCAGTTGCATTGCGTATTTTTATGTTCCCATATTGGTTTTAATTATACATTCCCTTTTTGGGAATATCTAATTGTTATCTGCTTTGATTTCTACGGTCTGCAATTGTTGTAGGATGGCGCCAAACATTTGCAAGGGGAATTGAGGGTGTATGAGTCGCGCGTTGAGCAGGTGATTAGCAAGCGCCAGTTTGCAATTCGGATGCTCAAGCATCTGCTTTTGGCGCTTGCTTTCATACTGGTATCGCTGCTGTGCAGCATGCTGGGCTACATGTGGTTCGAGGACGGCGTGCATTGGCATGATGCGGCGCTGAACATGGCGATGATCGCAAGTGGCATAGGGCCGACTATGTTGCCCGCCACCGTGCAGGGCAAGATTTTTCTCGCCCTTTACAGTGCGTACATCAGTGTTGTGTTTGTTGCTGTTTTAGGTCTGGTGATGGCCCCGATCATGCACAGGATACTTCACGTGTTTCATCTTGATGATGACGAGGCCTGAGTACCGGAAATTCAAAATTTGCCTGCAACTAATGAGTAAGGCTTTGCCGGTATGTAAGCGGCTAAGGGGTTAGCGTACTAGCTTGACCTCAAACCAAGCCTCTGTCTCGCCCAGATCTCGTAGGCCATCGTTTCTTGCGCGCGATGCGGCAACCAGCCATTTCTTGGCCATTGCAATATCTTCGTCTGACATTTCGGTCTCGGATGTTTCTTCAGCTGTTTGCCAAGCGCGGTATGCTGCAATAACATTTTCCGGGCCACCCAAAGCGCGTTCAAGCGTTTTCTGAAATCTGTTCTGGGCGTCGTTAAGGGTGCGTTCTGGGATATCTGAAGGTGGGTCTTGAAGGGTAATGGTGTACATGGTTCAGCCTTGCAATTAACTGTTTAAATATACAGTATTTTTAGCATAAAAAAACCCGCACGTGGCGGGTTGATTTTTTGCTTGCGAAGCAAACAAGCTGAATCGAGTTTTACCAGGTGCCCGTCAGTGCCTTAGCGTTATCTGAGCGATATAGCCAGATCGAGTCTCGCCTGCTGATTGGGCTCTTTATCGAGCAGCGCAAGGATGCGACGGGTGGCATAAGTGGGGCGTTGGGTACACAGGAAGGTAAGCGAACCGCTACTCAAGCTATTGAGCCTGATTGACCGCAAAGGGCAAGAGGCGCCGATTTGAACGAGTCATATTAGCGAGGTGTAGAGGCTCCGGGCGCAGATTCATGGGCTTCCGCGTCACCACCGATTTTCACTGGGCGACCGTCTTGCCAGATGACGGCGTACTGCCCAAGTTTTTTCTTTTTATCCAGGCACTTTGTGACTGCAGTCTGTAAAGCATTGAGTATGGCTTGTGTCTCCGGGGAGCGTAACGTCGTTGGGTTGGTCATGACAAAGACTCCTTCAATAGATGATGGTAATGCTGGGCATGTGTAATAGAGCGTACGTCAGCCTGTTGTTCGAACACAAGTTCCGGTGTGGCATCATCGTTCATGAAACATCGACAATAATCAACCTGGGCACTGAATGTATTAAAAAGGTTGTTCAGACTTCGAGCAAAGCGACGTTCAAGGTCTGCGGTTGGAATATTGTGGCCACCATGCGTAACGCGTTCAGCGACGCGCAGTTTGGACATTTCCATGCTAGGAAGCGCTAAATATAGCAGTTCTACTCGCCAGCCGCGCGAGAGGCGATAATCCCGCAGCGATAAGATCGGCGTTAACAAAACGCGCGCACTCGGCTACCTGCGGTAGGTAGTCCAACGCAAAGGTCGTTTTCCCCGCTCCGTTGGGGCCGGCAATAATCCAACACGTAGGCATCTGCCAGACGCTCCTTTTGATTTAACGGCTACGATTCGGCAGTTTAGTGCATCGGCACACTACATGAAACCTGTGAACGGAATAGGCGAATCTGAACTTGCCCGCTGGCTCACAGGGCCACGGGTGATGAAAAGTCTGAAATGAAAACGGGCCGAAAAGATGATGCCCTAGTTCCTGAGCCTGATCTAACGGTGAGCTTGGTCTAGTGCGGTTGGAACGGTGTGATTAACCGTGTCTAGTGAATGCGTATCCCCCGCTAATGGGGTAGAGCCATAAGCTTTAAAAAAAAACACCTAGACCTTTTTATTAGTCTAAGTGCTTGTTTTTATTGGTGGGCCCCCCGAGAGTCGAACTCGGCACCAACGGATTATGAGTCAAAAAAGCCTATCCAGTTTATACAGAACATTAAAATAAATCAATAAGTTAGGCGTCAAGAAACATCAAAAAAAACAACAAACATAACAAAAATTGTCTCATGTTTTGTCTCATGTTTTGTCTCATCTGGTTGTTTTAAAAATGAGTGCGTACACGTTTATTTGGTATGAGAAAGAACAAAGTATGTTTTCTGCTCAGCCCGTCTGTTGGGGCGCGTTAGTTTATTAGCCCATGCGTTGCCTCTGGCGCCGGCTTTGGTTTTTGAGTTTTTGGTGACGTCCGTCGCTTGGGCGTGGGTGCTCTACTGGGGTCGGCTCTGGCGCTGGTCTTGCGCGTTCCTGCGCCTCCTTTTTAAGTTGCTCGAAATACCTTGTCTTAAGGTGGGGGTGATCATACAAAAGGTTGGTTAAGTCCTCCCTTGCTTTGTTGTGCTCAAAGCTTTGTTTGGGTGCGGTTTGGTAAAGCTTTTTAAGCTTGCTGTACTTTTCGTCCAGTCGCTGCGCTTGCTCTTTTTTCATTCTCTCTTTTTCTTCCTCTACCCAGCTTGGTACTGTGGGCGCTGGCGCTGGCTTTAGTTTTGCTGTTAGGCCGATGTCTAAAAGCCTGCGTTTTCCCCCCGCAGGGCGGGGGGTAGGGGGGTGGGGGAAGTTGTTCTTTTGGGTGAGTGCGGCAGCTTGCTGCCGAGGCTGGTTTTGCTCGTCGGTGATGTCTTGCAGTTCTTTTAAAAGGTCGGCCGGCTTCACTTCTTTCTCCTTGACTGTCGCCGCGCTCGCGCGCAATTCCCCCTGGAGTTTAGGGGGTGGAGGTTGGGTCTTTGCTGGGGTTTGGTGCTTTGTGGCTTGCCTTGCCGCCACCTCTTTGGCTTGCTTGACGAGGTTGTTTGCTCGCGCCATCGCCGCCGTCGCACCGGCCGTTAATGCGTCGTCGGGCTTGATGCGGCCTGCGGCTTTGGCTTCCTCGTATTTTTGAACGTCAGCCTTTTTGTGAACGCGCGAGTACGCGGGGGGCTCGTCCCAGCCCATGAGGTCTTGAAGTCTCTTGAGGGACATTCCAACGTTTTTGCCTGCAAATTTTGGGCCACCAGCCAACGCATAGCTCACGCCCTGCGCCTTTGAGCTGCTTTCGCTCTTTGCCCAGGTGATGGTTACGCCGCAATCTCGGGCGAACAGCCGCAACTGCTCGGGGTCGGTGGTGATGCCCTGGGCCTTTGCTCGCTCAAGTATGGCGTTAACCGCTGCTTGTGTTAGCAATTTCGGTGCTGGCACGGTCTTTTCTTTGCTTGTCGCTTGTGCGTTGTGTGATTGGGCATCAGAGCGGGTAAAGTCGCGTGGCGGCGTTTTGCGCCACGGGCTGTTGTTAAGCCCTTCTTTGATGGTTGCGTCCCGCAGCACGCTATCTGCGACAAACTCTACATCGCCTCGTTCGGCGGCTTTTTCAACTTGCCGCTCAAGCGTCAAGTGACCCCATCGCCAACGCTCGGCGGTCTGCAGGTCGCCCGTTTCTTTTGCGACTGCATCAGTAATCACGTTGGCAACGTGCTCGCGCCAGTCGCGTAGTTCGCTATGGTTCGTCGGCTCAAGACCTGCGGCTTTGCGCACTGCTGCGCGCTGCTCAAACATGATTCGCTCGCCCATGATGAAGCCGCCGTCTTCGGTTGGGTGAATGTGGCGCAAGGGGTGGCTAATGTGAAAGTGCCAGTTTTTTTCATCTTTGTCCGGTGCGTGCATGGCGGCAAAGATGGGGACGTCATCGCGTTGCGCGCGTAGGTGGTCGCAAAGGGTTCTGACAATTTCGGCGCGCGCCTCGTTACTCAGGTTCTCCGGTAGGGACCCGGTTAGATGGGCCATTTGCCGCGAGTTAGCCTGGCGGCCGGCGGTGCGCTCCGCTTCGCGGGCGACGGCTAGCAAGTCGAGTGCGGCGGCAGGGATCTTGTCGGGCGCGCTGATGTAGATGAACGCGACGCGCTCGTCGCCTTTTTCGTCAAGCCCAAAGTCATATTTAAGCTTGTCGGTGCACGATTTTGGCGCGCGGTTTTTGCCCGCCCGGTTGCTGTATTTCTGATTGAAATGGTACTGGCTGGCGCTTTTTGGCGCGCGCGGCGCGCGCGGGGTGCGCACTTTTGTGCTTTTGCTCTTTTTGCTGCTGCCCTCTCGGGTCTGTTTGTCCATTAGGCGCGCGGCAGCCTTTGCCGCTTTGCGGCGACGGTTTTCGTCTTGCATTTGCTGTATGCGCTGAATCGCTGCGCGGGCCTTATCGCTCATTCCAAAAACCTATGCAAAACCAAAAGGGGGGACCCGGCCGCGCCAGCGGCTGGGGGCAAAGCCCGAACCGCGAAGCGCGTTCGTTGCGGTCCAGGCGCAGCGCTGGCAAACGTGCACTCGAGAATTCGAGTGCTAAGTGCGCCCTCAGTGACAGACTTCATCTTGGCCGGGAGCCCTTTTGGCTTAACCCACATTTTGGTTTTGCTGTGCTTTTGCATGACCGCTGCAAATCAGCATCAACTCTTTACGAAAGTCGGCAAGCGCCTCTTTATCCTGCTCGCGCAGTTTTGCTGTGTTGAGCGCCTGCAGTAGCTGTTGGGCAAAGCTGGAATTGCTGCGAGCTATGCCCATCGTGAAGCCGCCCAGTACGACTTTGCCGCGCGTATCAAATCGGCGCTGGTCACTCGCCGCTTTACGCAAGGCGTCGCGGGCTTTCTGCATGCGCTCGGCTGGAGTCAAGCGCTTGCGTGTTTTTTCTGTTGCGGCGGGTTGTGTTTGGGTTTGATTTGTCATTGCATTTTTCCTTTAAAGGTTTCGTTTTTTAATGTTGTCACAACCATGAAAAAATGCAAGTAATTGATTTATATAAATAATTGAATTATTTACTTCTATTTTGATATAGAAAATTTCATATGTTTATTGAGGTTGGCAACAGATTAATAAGGCCCTAAATGAATCATTTTTTCGATCTTGATTACTGCGTACCTAGTCATAACATTTACTCATTCGCCCGCGCTTTGGAAGTGCAGACAAACTTTAAAAGGTGTGCAGAGTCATGGCCGATTCAGAACAAGTTTTTCCCGAGGCGCGTGAGCGCGCCGTGCGCATGCTGCAAGAGCATATTGGCGAGTATCCATCGTTCTGGGCGACCATCGAATCGATGGCCCCGAGGATTGACTTTGTGCAGCAGAGCTTAAGCGAGTGTGTGGACACGCATGACGTCGATTCAGGCACGCTTGACGGGGTCACTAAGCGTCACGGTGTAAGCGAAGCTTCAATTTCTTTCGTAAGGCGCACTCCGAGCAGAGTGCAACTACGATCCGCTTCGGATCAGGGTGGCTTCCTGTTTGTGGCCACAATCGGCCAGAAGCGGACGTTCAGACCCGCAGCACAGGCGAAATATCAGATGCCCAGGAAATGCCGAGGATTTGCAGTCTTACAGCGGAATTTTCTGAACGCCTTCAAACGCGTGTTCCTATTAACTCTCGACATGCAACGACTCCGCCATGTGGACCTCGGCCTGCACAGCTCGCAGATCTGCATATGCGCGATTAGCCCATCCCGCAAATCGACTATCCAAGAAAGCGGCCTCGCCGAGCAGGCCCGCCAGCTTTCTTTGCAGCAACAGCCGATACCGCGCGTCTGCGGTCTCATGAGCAGTAATCGCGGAGGCAATTGCTCGAGCCTTTAGGAATCGGGCATGCGGAACTTTTACTTGACTATTCGAGAGAACAACGCCGGTCACATGTTTGACCTGATTGCGTCGGAAGAGACGTGTTTTTTCGGTCGCGAGAGTGTGGCCGCCAGCGGTCACGATTTTTTCGACAAACTTAGATATGCCCGCAGGAAGCATTTCCCCCGAAAATGTCAGATCATCAACGTAACAAGTAAAAACCAATTGGTGACGGCCGGCATAATCGTTCAGCACATCAAACATCGGCCTGTTTGCGTAGAGGGACAAAATCGGACTTAAGGGACTCCCTGTTGGCAAGCCGCTCGACGAGTTCGATTCCTTCACATTCTGCCAGCAGCACAGCTGAGCGAGTAGATCCGCCACGTCAGGCGCGCAACACAATTGTTCCGAAAAAAAATTCCTGACCGCAGAGCGCGACGTCGAAGGATAAAACCGTCTCACGTCAAAAGTTGCAATGCGAGGGCCATTAAGGTGGGCTTCGGCGTTTGTGCGATAGGACCGTCCTTTAACGGCAGCGTGCCCATACTCGGGAGGCCGAATACGAGAAAGCAGCCTCTGGATGCGCTCGTGGACACGGCGCAACTCAGGCTTTGGTTCTTGCACGAGCCGCTCTTTTCGAACCTTACCGGTAAACTCGCATATTTCTTGCGGCAACGTGAAAACGCGGTAGTTTTCCGACCTTCGGACCAAAATCAGCAACCGAGCTTTTGGCACGCCAAGGATTTGAGCTAGTCTCGCCTTAGAGCCAAGCTTGTAGAGCGCGCACTGATTGATGTCATACAGTCCCCGCTTTGCCATAGCCTGATCTTCTACGAATTTTTAGGTTTAGATTTTTTTTTGCTCGACCCACTGCAAAATTGACACCACTTTCCGAGCAACTCGCAGACGCAGTCTATCGGTGACCTTTTCGCTATCTAGCGACTCAGAGAAAAACATCAGTGATGACACGGGGACGTCAAATCTCACGCTGTACTTATTAAGCAACTCCAACGAAGGAGTTTTTTTGCCAGCTTCTATTTCAGACAAATAAGAATTGGAAACACCCAGCTCCGAACATAGCTGGCTTTGCGATAAGTCATGGTATGCACGTATAAGACGTAGGGCTTCGTTAAGCATAACGATCTCCCAAAATGAGTAATAAAGGCGGGGTAAGCCCTTTACGAAAACAAATCTGTGACCAAGCTCCTGAATGCCTCACTCTTTTGCCAGAGTTTTTCAACCCAACCAAATAATATGACGCACCAGTTGACAAACTTAAACGCAGACTTCAGTACCCCTAACAGGCGGCACTCCTTTTTCGCGCTAGGCGAACGCAATTCAGCGGGTAATTTATTTGACATATTTACTCCTAGTTGTGACCCCAAAATTAGGGCCTCTCGCATACAACTTGGACTGTCAAATACGGAGCGAATCGCGTCTTTCCCCCTACCAAATCACCCGTTTTCGGCCTCTCGCCGAAAACGGCTATCCCCTGGCCCGTGCAGTGTCGTCGACAGCCGACAGACGCGGGAATGGACAGAGACCTAAGTCTCCACAGGGCCGAAGCCCTCACAACCGCGAGAAAAAATCTCCGTTTACCGCTGAGTAGAATCATACGACAAATTTCGCTAGTCAGTCAATTTTTTTCGCTGACAGCGAAAATATATAGCTTGGGACCACATTGAACGGGCCTCGAGAACAAGATTAGTTAACCGGCTCGAATGGTCAGCGCGTGCTTGCGCTGCAAAACCGACGCCGGAAAGTCAAAGATGAATGACGGCATTGGGTCGAAAGCCGCCCGTCCGCTCACGACCCAAAGCGGAAGTAGGGAGTTAGGGAGGCCGACCTTCGATAATGCAGCTCAGGGGCGCCGCGCTCCGCGTCGTTCCTCATGAGCATAAAGTTAGACCTATAGTATAGGAGGTCGCGCATCTGCAACAAATTTCAGTTTTGCGTTAGCTACTGGATTGGCAAACGTCACGGTGAAGCCATAGCGTGAGCAATGATCTAGAAGTAAAGAACTAAGCGACTCGCCATCGGCTCCAACAAATCTGAGTGTTGGGCTACAGCGCATGGGGGGTTGGAATACCACCGAGAATCTGTTTTTATCAAGGGGGATAACGTGAGAACTCTCTTCGGTGTGCATGTACGCGCAACCGGGCTCAGGATCAGCAGCAATAACTTTTGACGCTACTTCAAGAATGGCTGCGCACGAAGGGCCAAGCGCAGCTTTGAGATTCCCATCACTACGATGGTGATAGGTCGCCAGTGTGAGTCCAAGTAAATCAGACGGAATGCGAAAGTCTGGCACATCGGAAGGGGCGACCACATAGACACGCTTTCGCCCGAGAATGCCCATAAACAGTCCGAGCTCAAAAAGTACGTTATCGCGGACAGCAACTGATTCACGCCCGCGAATCACAACCTCGTCATCAGGCGAAAACACTAAGATTGCGAAAGCCGTGCGATGAGCCTCCTCGATTAGCGCCTCCATGGTGTATGAGGAAAGGTTAAATATGCCTTGATCCCAAACTGTAACCTCCATTTTTTCGTCCAATGCAGCTTGCAGAGCGTGAGCGTACCGGAGGCCTTCTTTGGATGAACCGATAAATGCGCGGGGTTTCGATTTCATAAGTAGATAGGTCTAATTTTGTTTTCGGGAGAAGATCTGCGCCTTAATTTTGCACCTGCCGCCCAGTCTGTGATTGTCATATCGCACGTAACCATGGCGGCGACGACACAGACTCGGATAGCGTGTCTAATTGAAAGTACTTGAAGTACGACGCAAAAGAACATCATCATAATTGCAACTCGAGATCGACTACAGGCATGCAAGGCTAATGTCCGTTTCTGGCCGGACAGCGACATTTGGAATGCTCGCTGTCGGAGTCTAAGTAAAAATCACACTTCTGTTTGCTCTGCCATTTCAAGTGCGTCATCGACTTCGATACCAAGGTATCGCACTGTGCTTTCGAGATTGGTGTGACCGAGGAGCAATTGAACTACCCGTAGATTTTTTGTGTGTCGGTAAATTAATGACGCCTTTGTCCTTCGCATTGTGTGTGTGCCGTATGCGGTTGGATCCAAACCGATGGCAGTCACCCAAGCGTCGACTATCCGAGCGTATTGCCTCGTCGATAGGTGCAATGATGCGTGAATCCTACTCGAAAAAATAAAATCATCAGCGCGCAGTTCCCCGTGGCGTATCCATGCTGTCAACGACTCGCGTGTTTGTTCAGTGATTTCAAATTGCACAGGGCGTTGAGTTTTTTGGGTATACGGATTTAATGGTTGATGGGGCACCTTCACCCCATCAATCTGATACCACCCTCAGATGGTTGATAGATCGACTCCGTAGTTGAGTTCCTCTGCGAAGTCCGGCAGTCCGTAACCGATGGTTTTCTTGTAGAAAGGAGAGACCTTCGCAGTCGGTGCCTTCTTCTTGTGCTTCGTGGTGTAGAGCATTCGTGCCCGCATCACCTCGAAGGAGTAACCGCGCCCTTCACGGTTCTTGTCCTTGGCCAGTCGGTTGATGGACTCCGTGTAAGCGTTGGTGACGGGCATGTCCTTCTCGAAGTAGGTCATGGTCTCTTCGCGCCAGTTTCCCACTGCCCTGACCAGATCGCTCCAGACTTCCTTTTGGCCCTTCGGGATGGTGGCTATCCACTCGTCCAGGGCGGCTTCTGCCTGGAGCCGTGTGGTGGCGTCCCAGATGCCGTAGAAGCGCTCCTTGTGCTCGTAGGCGGCCAGCAGTTGCGGGAACGCGCCTGTCCAGGTCTCCATGATGAGGCGCTCCCGGTCTGAGACTTCGTGAGCGCGTTTCAGCAGGATTTTCCGGTCTCCCTTGAGAGTCCGGCTCTGGGACGGTTTCAGCTCCTTTCTGAGGCCCTTGCGCACTCTCTCTAGGGCATCGTTGGCCATGCGCACCACATGGAACTTATCGACCACGATACGGGCCTGGGGCAGCACAGCCTTGACCGCTGCCCGGTAGGGGTTCCACATGTCCATGCTGACGATCTCGACCTTCTGCCGGTCTTTCAGCTTCATCAGGTAGTTGGTCACCACGTCCTGGCGGCGGGTGGCCAGCAGGTCGAGCAGGGTTCGCTCCTCAATGTTGGTCAGAATGCAGCGGTAGCGCTTGTTCAGGTATAGCTCGTCAATGCCCAGGATGCGGGGCGTCTCGAAGCGGTGCCAGCGCCCCAGGAACTCGGCGCGGGCGTTGAAGATGTCGCGCACCGTCTTCTCATCCAGGCCGGTCTGTGCCGCCACAAAGGTGTAGGGGTGGTTGAAGGATTCCTTCTCCACGTACTCATGCAGCCGCAGTGTCATACGGAATCCGTCCACCATCTCCGGTAGCTGGGGCCTGAATGTTGTCTTGCAGGCCCGGCAGGTGTATCGGCGGCGGACCACCCAGAGAGTGACCCGCTTGCCGTGGATGGGCAGATCACGATAGGGAACGTCACGCTTGCCGAACCGTACGAACTCACCCTGCACGACGCATTCCTCGCAGGCGATGGGATCGGGCACGTCCACCTGGAAGTGCATTTCGTCGTCGGTTGATTTGCAGCCCAGTACTTGGTATTGCGGCAGGTGAAGGATGTTGTCGGGAAGTTCGGTCATGGTGTTGTATAGGCGTAGGTGTCAGTCAGATCCATCCGGCTCGGCATTGGTGTTTGCTTTTTTACCCAACAAGCTGCTGGAAACGAAAAGTAAGGCACCGAGGACAATTGCAATATCAGCCAGGTTGAAGGCCGGCCAATGCCAGTCTCGCCAATAGAAATCAAAGGAATCCACAACATAGCCGCGAAAGACCCGGTCAATCAGATTGCCCATGGCGCCACCGAGGATAAGACTGTAAGCGATGGCTTCTCCTTTATGACGATTTTCAAGGATCAGCTTGATCAGAAAAATCGAGACCACTACCGCGATTCCGATAAAAAAGTAGCGCTGCCAGCCTCCACCATTCGCAAAAAGACTGAATGCGGCACCGGTGTTCCATAGGTGCACCCAGTTAAAGAACGGGGTCACCGAAACATACTCGCCATAGGCCATTGATTGCTGCACCAGCCACTTTACAGCCTGATCAGACGCTGCCAGCAGGCCCGATATGGACAATAGGGCATACGGCGAGAGCTTTTTGCCAATAATGAGCATTATTTAACCCTTCAACGCCAAAATGCGTCTGGCACCGTTAAGTACAATGCCCCCCGCGATGGTGCCGATAATCAGATCCGGATAATTGGAACCGGTCCACGCGACCAGGGCGCCGGCGGTGATGACCCCCAGGTTGATCACCACGTCGTTGGCCGAGAATATCCAGCTTGCCTTCATGTGCGCCCCGCCTTCCCGATGTTTGGATATGAGCAGCAGACAACTGGTATTGGCAATCAATGCGACGAATGCGATAGCCATCATCACCAGCGATTCAGGCTCACTACCGAATACAAAGCGTCTCACCACCTCTACGAGCACGCCCACAGCCAAGATCAGTTGCAGTACACCAGCAAGATGCGCGGCACGTACCTGCATTTTCACGCTATGTCCAACCGCATAAAGGGCAAGCCCGTACACCGCCGCATCGGCAAAATTGTCCAGGGATTCTCCAATCAGGCCGGTGGACTGGGCGATCAGACCGGCAGTCATTTCCACCACGAACAGAAGTGCATTGATGCCGAGCAACCAGCGCAGGGTCCCGGATTCTTGCTTAGCAGAAGCTGCCGAAAACTCGGCGGCCTTGATGGTCTCCGGATTTGCAGCGACGGTTTCCTGAAGCGAGGCGCCTAGCCCCAAGGTCTTCAGTTTCGAGGTGACGGGCTCGACCTCGCCGTCATGCACGACCTTCAGCCGGCGGTTCGACAAGTCGAAGGACAGCGCCCGAATCTCCTCAAAGCCGTTCAGGGCTAGGCGAATCATTCGTTCTTCTGATGGACAGTCCATCTTCGGCACGGCATAAACACTGACCCATCTCCCTGGCGCCTCGGAGGAGGCCTGTATATCGGTATCCGCTGCGGACGTTGCATCACCGCCACAGGCGCCACCACAGGATTTGCTCATGATACGACTCCACTTGAACAATGTTGCGGTACCATTTAAAACTATAAAGCTACTATAAGGTCAATAGAGTAAAGAATCCGTTGGGGAGGAGGCTGATGCGCATTGGTCAGTTGGCGCAGTTGGTAGGGGTCGAAACACAGACGATCCGCTTCTATGAACAGCAGGGCTTGTTGCCGCCGCCTGATCGGCAGGACAACGGTTACCGTGTCTATACCGAGAAGCATGGTGAGGGGCTGGCCTTCATCCGTCGCTGCAGAATCCTGGGCCTGTCACTGGCTGAGATTCACGAACTACAGAGCTATCAGGACGACCCTCATCAGCCTTGTACCGCCGTCAACGCCTTGCTCGATGATCACATCTCTCATGTGCGGTCGCAGATAACCGCTCTGCAAGCGCTTGAGAAACAACTCGTTTCACTGAGAGCGAGTTGCAACGATGACCGGGAAGTTGAGGCGTGCGGGGTTCTTGCTGGAATTAGTGAAGGAAACATGCACCAGCAGTAGGTGAAGCATCAACCAGATAATCCGATGAGATGCCGGTCTGTCTCACTCTCATGCAAAGGTAAGATCAACCATTTAATCCGCTTACCCAAATTTCTTATAGGTTCTTGCGGTTTTGAAATGTTTTCTTTAGTCTTGATCTTAGTAAGCTCGACCTGAGATAATTTGCAGATGAAGCCTTCCTCTTCCCCCATTCTCGCCATGCAAACGACTTACATAACGGAGTTGTTTTGGATGCGCGCGGGCGTTGAGTTTGCTTAAGTTTTAGTTGCTAGGACACTTCAAACCCCGCCGTGATGCGGGGTTTTTTTATTGGAGAAGAGAGTGAGTGATCGAGGAAAGTTGGACGCGCTGCCAGTGCGCTTCCCACGCGTGTTTCGTGACTACCCGGCGCCTGGATTTGAGCATGGGGAGGGTTGGGCAGATTTGTTGGCTGTACTGTTTGAGCGTGTGACGACAATCTTGAATGCTGATCCGCAAGCAAAATTTGAAGCCAGGCAAATCAAGGAGAAATTTAGTGAAATGCGCTTCTATTGGCGTTTGCATGAAAGCTCGCGAGAAGAGACCTTTGAAGAGATCCGCGAGGCGGTAGACGCGGCGTGTGAAAAAAGTGCGGGCGTCTGTGAACGATGCGGGCGGCAAGGTGTTAGGGTTGACGCAGGAGGTTGGTTAAAAACCCGCTGCGTTGATTGTGATGAGCGTTGGGAGTGAGTAGTTATGGACAGGGGTGAGTTTATGGCGGCCCTGGAAGGGCTTTGTGATCAAGCGTCGCCGGCCGAAGGGGGAGTTGCGGCGCCTGCTGTCGACCCTGTTCTTGATGATTTTTTTCGCGACGAGTTTTTACAGATGGTTCACCTGTGCCGTCCTGTGCCTCGGCAATTTTTAGAGCTTCAGCAAGCTTTGGACGTCGTGGCCAACCCTGATAGGAGCGATCGCGCGCGGGGCGTGGCGGCAGTTGAGATTGGGGAGTTTGTAAAGCGGCTTGACCCATCTAACAGCCTCCCTTGGTTAAGTGAGCCGTTGGACTGGTTTCGCTTCGCGAGGAACAAAGGATCGATTGTTGGTGCGTGGGCGGCGGCTAAATGCTGGTTAGATAAAGAAGAGGTGGCGACTATTCTTTCACCTAATATTATTCATGCCGCTTTTGATATTAAAAGTAAAGCCATGAAAGGCATTTCGCTGCATGCTGTTGAGGAGTGGCGCCAGGGCCTGCTTATGCTTTCAGTTCGCGTTGTGGAAGATATTAAGCATTGGAAAGAGAGGGATTACAGCTGCGCTCTGGCTTGCCTGGTGAATTATTTGACGTTCATTTTTCCAGCCGGCAAGTCCTCTGAGCTGCAGTTTGGTTGGTCGCTGGGTAAGGCCATTAAGTACCGAAAATCGAGCATGAGATGGGTTCTCCCGCTTTGGAGCACGGTAATTGATGGCATGGTTAAAAATTTGTATGTCAGCGGCAAGAGGCGCGACCACTTGCTTGAGCAGCAGCAAACGATCTGTGCTTGGGTTGAAGGTTTGGATGAGCGCAATTTTTCTGTTGTTGAAATTCAATCTGTTGGCGAGTCTTCTGGGAGTGATGAGCCGATTGCCTCTTCTGAGCGCCCTAGCCAGGAGCTGGTGGTAATTGAAGGTGAGATCCCTGTTTCTTCCGATCGTGACGACAAGGCTGTTTTAAGTCAGTATGAGGTGCTCAGGAGCCCCTTGCCCTTTTGCTCTTTGCCGCCCGTCGCTAAGCTCTTTGAGTTGCGGGACGAGCTTCAAAAAGAGTTTCCATGGGCTGTTGAGGCAGTGCGGCTTGTCTTCTCTGATTTGATCGTAAGGCGCAGCCATGGTGCTTTGCGCTTGGGCATGTCGCCGGTCTTGCTTGTTGGCCCGCCAGGCGTTGGCAAGACTCGCTTCGCGCAGCGATTATCCGAGCTTTTGGGTGCTCCGAGCTTGGTTATGAATCTAGCGGGTACGAGTGAAAACAAGCTATTGAAAGGGTTCTCGCGCGGTTGGTCAGGTAATCGCCCATCCAGAATTGTGGATTTGATCAGGCAAGAAAAAGTCGTGAACCCGCTCATCATTTTGGATGAGGTGGACAAAACTTTTACTGCTGGCGGAAACGGCGGGTCAGTGCAAGACGCTTTGCTCGATTTGCTTGAGCCTGCGAACGCGAGGCGCTATCAAGACGTTTACTTGATGGCAGAGTGCAATTTGTCGCATTGTTTTTACATTGCGACTTGCAATTCGATTCAGAGCATTTCTGAGCCTTTGAGGACGCGATTTCGCCCTGTCCTTTTTCAGGCGCCTGGGCCAGAGCATGCGCCAACGCTGATCGCTGGTGTTGTCAGTGATCTTGAGCGGTCTTGGGGCGTGCCTGAGGGTGCAATCACGCTTTCTGACGCTCAAAAAGCTAGGCTCGTCGGCTTGTCGGCCAGGGAGATGAAGGCTGCGATTGTGGACATGCTTTATGGTCAAAGCGAGTCATCGCGCTGGGTGAGTTGATGGATTTGAATGATGAGTGAAGTAAAGCCGCAAGCTCCGATCAAGCGACTTGGCCTTGATCTTTTTGACAAAGGTCGAGTCTTTGTTGTGGGTGATGTCCATGGATGCTTGGATTTGCTTATGAGAGGTTTGGAGCAAATCAACTTCAACACATCGCGTGATACGCTCTTGAGCGTGGGCGACTTGATCGATCGTGGTCCGCGCAGCTTTGACGCGTTGAGGCTGCTTCGCGAGCCCTGGTTTTATGCGGTTCGCGGCAATCATGAAGAGATGCTTTTGGCGGCTGCGCGCAGTCCAGAAAATTGGAAAACTTTAAAAGAAAACGGTGGCCAGTGGTGGTTCGAGCTTGCGTTCGAACAGCAGCGAGAGGCGGTCGAACTTGCGCAAAGCATGCCTTTTGCTATTGAGCTCGAGTCGCCGATCGGACGGGTTGGCGTGGTCCATGCCGACTTGGCCAACACTATAAATTGGGACGTCTTTACATACCTGGTTGAAGCTGGTGATCGGCGGGTGATTGAAGCGGCGGCATGGGGTCGCAAGCGCATCAAGGCAAAGGACGACTCTTTAGTTCAAGATGTGGCGCGTGTCTATGCGGGGCATACGATCGTGCCGGGCCCGGGCCGATTGGGGAACGTTTTTTACCTGGATACTGGGGCTTTCTTTATTGGTATTCCATCGCCAGCAGCGCCGCCATGCCCCGCGCTTACCATTGCCCAGGTCACCTGCAACTCACTGGACTTTAGTGCCAGCCAGGTTAAAGACGGCCTGAGAATTATTACTTAAAGGCGAGCCCTTTTAAAGGTGAGCTTTTGCAGGATAAAAGGCGATATTTCTACCGTTCACCTGGCCTTGGCGCTTCAAATTAGGCCTGCCCAGCAAGCATTGCACAACATATCCCGTAAAAGCTCACCTATTGCGCGAACGAATAGTTTAAAAGTCTATATAAAACAATTGTTTGCGCGAAAAATAAATAGTCAAAAATCTCACGCATATCACTACCATAGGTGAGTGTTTACGGGATAAAGCTCGAATAAAGGCGAGATAAAGGTGAGACTTTACAGGAGACAAAGCGAATTATTTGGCCCTGGGCGGGGATTTTTGGTGTGAATTGGCCGTTTTTTAGTGGTTTTTTGCCTTAAAAATAGCGTTCTTCTCCTGTAAACACTCACCTTTGCATCGCAATCGAATGATTTTTCGCGTAAAAAAAGGGTGCTTTTCTTTCTGCAAGTATTTGTTTTATAAGGATTATTTTGTTTTCCTTGAATTTATAGGTGAGGGTTCACGGGAGCGAAAAATCATTTTTGGGTGCTTTGGGCCAATTTCGTCGCCTGGTTAGAGCGCATCTGGAGCGGGTCTTTAATTGGGCTTTTATCCTGTAAACACTCACCTAAGCCGTATCCCATCCCTCGTTCTGGGCACATAAAAATAGCCTTTCTTTCCTGTAAACACTCACCTTTGCATCGCAATCGAATGATTTTTCGCGTAAAAAAAGGGTGCTTTTCTTTCTGCAAGTATTTGTTTTATAAGGATTATTTTGTTTTCCTTGAATTTATAGGTGAGGGTTCACGGGAGCGAAAAATCATTTTTGGGTGCTTTGGGCCAATTTCGTCGCCTGGTTAGAGCGCATCTGGAGCGGGTCTTTAATTGGGCTTTTATCCTGTAAACACTCACCTAAGCCGTATCCCATCCCTCGTTCTGGGCACATAAAAATAGCCTTTCTTTCCTGTAAACACTCACCTTTGCATCGCAATCGAATGATTTTTCGCGTAAAAAAAGGGTGCTTTTCTTTCTGCAAGTATTTGTTTTATAAGGATTATTTTGTTTTCCTTGAATTTATAGGTGAGGGTTCACGGGAGCGAAAAATCATTTTTGGGTGCTTTGGGCCAATTTCGTCGCCTGGTTAGAGCGCATCTGGAGCGGGTCTTTAATTGGGCTTTTATCCTGTAAACACTCACCTAAGCCGTATCCCATCCCTCGTTCTGGGCACATAAAAATAGCCTTTCTTTCCTGTAAACACTCACCTTTGCATCGCAATCGAATGATTTTTCGCGTAAAAAAATGGTGTTTTTTTGTCTTCAAGTATTTGTTTTATAAGGATTATTATATTTTCCTTGAATTTATAGGTGAGAGCTAACGGGAGCGAAAAATCATTTTTGGGTGCTTTGGGCCAATTTCGTCGCCTGGTTAGAGCGCATCTGGAGCGGGTCTTTAATTGGACTTTTATCCCGTAAACACTCACCTTTAATTTAAAAATATTCGTCATCGTCATCTACCCAGGGACGCGCGCGAGAGGTTAGCGGCTTGCTGTAGTGGTCTGGATCGATGGGCCGCAGGGCTATGTCGAGCATTCCAACCAACAAAAGCGCAGCAAGGTAGGCAGGCACCAAGGGGAATCCAGCGGGCCGCTAACCCGGCGAGCGAGTTTTGGATCTTGCCTGCGGTACGGGCAGTGTCGCACGACAGGTCGCTCCCATGGTTGGGATAAGCGGTCAGGTCCTCGCTCTGGATATCAATTCAGTAATGCTGGAAGTAGGCCGTGCACAACCGTCACCGGCTGGTGCTTCGATACTCTGGCAAGAGGGTGATGCAACTCGCCGCGAACTTCCCGGTGACGCGTTTGATCTTGTGCTATGTCAACAAGGACTCCAGTTCTTTCCCGACCGAGCGGCTTCAGGTCGCGAAATGCGTCGCGTGTTACGCGATGGCGGTAGCGCAGTCATCAGTGTCTGGCAATCCCTGAACAGCCATCCTGTGTATGAGGCGTTGTTTACGGAAACCGCACGCCTTCTTGATGTGCCCATTACGGATGTCGATGTTGCTTTTTCATTATCAAACCCCGATGAGCTATACACGTTGCTCGGCGAGGCGGGCTTCCAATATATCGAAATCACTCCACGATCGCAGTCTATTCGCATGCCTGAGCCAGAAAGATTTGTTCAGTTTTCGATACTGGGCGCAGCCACCTCAGTGCCAGTATTTGCATCTATGGATGCCGCAGAGCGCCTCGCTCTTGTGGACGAAGTAAGGGCGGAGACGCACGCTATCATCCAAGGCTTTCGGGATGGGGATTCTCTTGCGTTTTCTATGGAGACAAACATCGCGATTGCAAAATAAGCAACCCATGGTTTCTACTTTTCATACCCTCGTTTGTAAGACACGCTTTTCACTTGCTACAATCGTCCATGCGATGAAGAAATTTCTCCTTATTTTTATGCTGGTCATGCTGCCGCTCCAGGCCTCCTGGGGCGTTGTGAGTGTATATTGCCAGCCAGAAAGGGAGATTTGCATCGAGCCCTGTTATAGCGAAGCTCAAGAGCAGCGTGTCTATTTAAACGACGGGTCCGAGCAAACTGGTTCAACCTCGGGTTTTTTGGACCAATACGAGCATTCTTGCCAAGCCCCAGCGGCGTCGATTCTTTCATCTTCAAATCAAACCATTCCTTCCTTATCGGCTAGTTTGGCCCTTCAGTTTCAAGAGGTGCCTTTGAGCTTGCCGACCTTGTCTGAGCGGCCTGAGCGGCCCCAGTGGCTTTTCGTTGCCTAAGCTGGCACGCCGCTGATTCGACTTTCCTCCTGCCCCACACCTACGTCCTCAGCGTCGTCGCGTTCAATTGACTTTGAGCGTGCGCCCAGCTACTTGCGACGGTAGCGCTTAGCCCCGCATGTAACGGATGGTCCGTTGCATATCGGCGCATAGCCAGAATACCGATATCACCTGGTGATTAACGTTTTTGCGAGCAAAGGTCGACGGTGCTTGAAGCCATCAATCTGGACTGCGTGCGCGGTGAGCGCCGCCTATTTCATAATCTAAGCTTTCAGCTCAAGGCAGGCGAGTGCCTGTTGGTGCGAGGCGAGAACGGTAGCGGCAAAACCAGTCTTTTGCGCATGCTGGTGGGGCTTACGCCTGCGGCTGCTGGGGCCGTTCATTGGCAGGGTAGTCCGATAAAACAGCTGGGCGATGAGTACCGTCGCGAGCTACTTTATTGTGGCCATCCTTTGGGCCTTAAAGATGCTCTAAGTGCCACGGAAAACCTAATTTCCAGTGTGGCGTTGGCTGACGAATCGGTTACCCAGGACGGTGTGCACGAAGCCTTACGCCAGGCTGGATTGCAGGGTAGGGAGCATCTGTCGGTGCGAGCCTTGTCGCAAGGGCAAAAGCGCCGTGTCAATCTGGCTAGGCTACTGCTGCAAAGGTGTGCTTTGTGGGTGTTGGATGAACCTCTGACTGCATTGGATACCCAAGCCAGCCTATGGGTTGTACGGGTGATTGACCAGCATCTGAGCAATGGCGGGATTGCAGTCTTGACGACGCATCAGGACTTGGCCTTGGCAGGCACGACGCACGTTATACGGGTAGGCGTATGAGCGACTCCATTGGCTTATCCGTATTTCGAGGGGTAATACATCGAGATTTAAGGCTCGCCATGCGGCGCAAGTCCGATGTGCTGACACCGCTTTTTTTCTTTGTCATCGTGGTCAGCCTGTTTCCGTTGGGCATTGGTTCTGAGCGCGACATGTTGCGGCAGATCGCCCCAGGCATTCTTTGGGTGGCAGCACTGCTGGCGACCATGTTGTCGCTTGACCGGCTGTTTGAACAGGATTACGCCGACGGCACACTAGAGCAAATGGCTCTTTCGCCCGCTCCGTTGGGAACGCTGGTGCTCGGCAAGGTGGTCGCGTATTGGTTGTTGACGGGTTTCCCCTTGACGTTGCTGGCTCCGCTGCTGGCATTGCAATTCGATTTATCAACCCCTTCGTTACTGGTGCTGGCTGCATCGCTGGCTCTGGGTACGCCTGTGCTTAGCTTTATTGGCGCTATTGGGGCGAGTTTGACCCTGGGCCTGCGTGGCAGCAGCGCTCTGGTCGCCTTATTGGTGCTTCCGTTGTATGTGCCGGTGCTGATCTTTGGCGCGGGTTCGGTAGACGCTGCGACTGCCGGGCTGGGGGCCACGGCGCATCTATCGTTGCTGGGTGCTGTGCTGGTTTTAACTGGTTTTTTTGCCCCGTGGGCCACCACTGCGGCCTTACGGATAGCCTTGGAATAATGAGTAAGTACATGATTAATTGGTTTAAGTATTCCTCGCCCAAAACGTTTTACCCGCTTGCGGGCAAGCTGATTCCCTGGTTTGCGTCAGCCGCCGCGATTCTGGCGGTCCTAGGCATGTATGTGGGGTTTTTCATGGCGCCCACCGATGCTCAGCAAGGCGAGGGCTATCGCATTATTTTCCTGCACGTGCCGGTCTCCTGGATGTCGATGTTCATTTATCTGGTCATGGCGTTCTGGGCCGCGATAGGGCTGGCATTTAACAGTCGTTTAGCGGCCATGATGGCTACGGCCTTGGCTCCTACCGGCGCCATGTTCACTTTTCTTTCGCTTTGGACGGGCGCGTTGTGGGGCAAACCCATGTGGGGAACCTGGTGGGTTTGGGATGCGCGCCTGACTTCCGAATTGATACTTTTGTTTTTGTACATAGCGTTTATCGCGCTGCAGTCAGCGGTGGATGAGCCGCGCCGCGCCGATAAGGCCGGTGCCGTGCTTGCTCTCGTCGGCGTGGTGAATATCCCCATTATTTATTTCTCGGTGCAGTGGTGGAACACACTGCATCAAGGTGCATCTGTTTCGCTGACGCAAGCGCCCTCAATGGCAATGATCATGCTTGTCGGCATGCTGATTATGGCCTTGGCGTCATGGATGTATACGGTGGCGGTGGCTCTGATGCGCGTGCGCTGCATCATTTTGGAGCGCGAACACCATGCCGGATGGTTAGACGAATTGAAGGAGGTAAAGCAATGAATTGGACGAGTCCTGCTGAATTTTTTGCCATGGGCGGCTATGGGCAATATGTCTGGGGGTCAGTGGGCGTGGCCATGGTCGTGCTGTGCGCCGAATGGCTGTTGCTACGCCAGCGTCGCCGGGCGGCTTTATTGCACCTAAAGCGCCAGTTAATCCTGAAGAAAGAGGAATCACTATGAAAAAACGTCATAAGCGCCTTGCGCTCATAGGTGGTGGCCTGGCCGCATTGGGTATTGCCACCGCGCTAGTGCTGAATGCTTTTCAAAGCAATCTTGTGTTTTTCTTTACGCCTACGCAGGTGAGCGCGGGTGAAGCCCCGCAGGAGCGGACCTTTCGCGTCGGGGGCATGGTGCAAACCGGCAGCGTGCAACGACTAAGCGATGGGCTTACCGTCAAATTCGTGGTGACCGATACGGCCAAAATGGTACCGGTCACTTATACGGGAATATTGCCCGACCTGTTTAGTGAAGGCAAAGGGGTGGTGGCCCAAGGCAAGCTCGGGGTCGATGGGTTGTTCCGGGCGGAAGAGGTGCTTGCCAAACACGATGAGAACTATATGCCCCCTGAGGCGCAGCATGCGCTGGATGAGGCCGCCAAGAACACGATTACTGCGAGGCCATAACGCTCATGATTGCTGAACTCGGTCATTTTTCTCTGATTCTGACGCTATTCGTGGCGCTTGCGCAAGGGTGTTTAGCCCTCGCTGGCGCGGCGCGTGGCAATGCTGTCTGGATCGCCTTTGCTCGACCCGCCGCGCGCGTGCAGTTTCTTTTAATTATTGTCAGCTTCGCGACGCTGGGTTGGTCCTTCATTGTTAAGGATTTTTCGGTGGCTTACGTCGCCCAGAACTCCAACTCGCAACTGCCATTGCTTTACCGTATAGCCGCCGTCTGGGGTGGTCACGAGGGATCGCTCTTGCTGTGGCTACTGATGCAAACAGGCTGGGCGTATGCAGTAAGTGTGTTCTCAAAGCAGCTGCCCGATGTCATGGTGGCACGTGTATTGGGGGTGTTGGGCCTGGTCACCGCTGGATTCCTGCTCTTTGTGCTGCTTACCTCTAACCCGTTCGAGCGCCTGGTACCTGCGCCCATAGAGGGTATGGACTTGAATCCGCTACTGCAAGACATTGGATTGATATTTCATCCGCCCCTGCTGTACATGGGGTATGTCGGATTTTCTGTAGCGTTCGCATTTGCCATTGCCGCACTGCTGGCGGGGCAGCTTGACTCGACGTGGGCCCGTTGGTCCCGGCCCTGGGCGACGGCAGCGTGGTTGTTCCTGACCCTGGGTATCGCCTTGGGCAGTTGGTGGGCCTATTACGAACTGGGTTGGGGCGGCTGGTGGTTCTGGGATCCGGTAGAGAACTCTTCGTTTATTCCTTGGCTGGTAGGTACAGCGTTGATCCACTCCCTGGCGGTGACTGAAAAGCGTGCCAGCTTCAAGAACTGGACGGTGCTGCTTGCCATCAGTACGTTCTCGCTTTCATTACTGGGGGCTTTTCTTGTACGGTCTGGCGTGCTGACGTCAGTACACGCCTTCGCCACCGATCCGCGCCGAGGTGTGTTCATCTTGATGCTCTTTACCGTGGTGGTGGGCTCGTCCTTGTTTTTATTTGCACTGCGCGCGCCCAAAGTGGGCATGGGCGGGCGATTTGAGCTGATATCGCGTGAATCCCTCTTGCTGGTGAACAACGTATTGTTGGCCGTAGCAGCGGGTGCCGTGATTCTCGGAACGCTCTATCCGCTTTTCATTGATGCGCTCGGGTTAGGCAAACTTTCCGTGGGGCCGCCATACTTTAATGCCGTTTTCATACCGCTGATGGTGCCGGCGCTGCTTCTCATGGCGGTAGGTCCGGTGGCTAACTGGAAGTCGGCCAAGATAAGCGCTCTGATGAAACACCTGCATGTCCCGGCTGTAGTGGCGCTTGTGGTCGGTGTTGGCGCACCGTTCATGCTGGGGCGTTGGTCGGCGCTGGTGGCTTTGGGCTTGGCACTGGCCACGTGGATTGCCACTGCGGTGGTTAAGGGCATCGTTGACCGTATGCGGGCTACGCGCACTGGGCTGCGAGCCCAACCGCGTAGCTGGCTAGGCATGCATCTGGCCCATTTAGGTATTGCCGTGTTTGTGGCGGGAGTGACGCTCGTCATGGGCTATGAAACTGAACAGGACGTTCGTATGACGCCTGGCAGCACGGTGAGCACAGGGGGTTATGACTTGAAGTTTCTAGGCGTCAATAAAGCACAGGGACCTAATTATATTGCAGAAATAGGTGACATCGAGCTGTCCCGAGATGGTCAGATCTTGCGTTTACTTCATCCCGAAAAACGTAGCTATATCTCCTCGGAAATGCCCATGACAGAAGCAGCCATTGACGCCAACGGATTGCGTCACGTGTACGTTGCCCTGGGTGAGCCCCTCGCCGACGGCGCCTGGAGCGTGCGTGTTTACTACAAACCATTCGTTGATTGGATCTGGATTGGTTGCATCTTGATGGCGCTGGGTGGGCTGTTAGCTATCAGTGATCGTCGCTATCGACTTAAGAAGCGTCGCGAACGTAAGGCCGTCTTGGTTGCCGCAGGAGGGACCACAGCATGAGCCGCTTTGTATGGCCGTTGGTCGGCTTTATCGTACTGGTGGGCTTCCTGGCGTTCGGTTTGACCCTGAAGCCCAGCGAAGTCCCTTCGCCTTTTATTAACAAGCCGGCGCCAAGCTTCACCTTGCCCCAGTTGGCGTCGCCAGAAGATACGTTTTCACCAGAAGCCATGAAAGGCAAAGTATGGCTGCTGAATGTGTGGGCCTCCTGGTGTTATGCCTGCCTTGAAGAGCATCCCGTGATTACGGCTTTGGCTAAAACACATGGGGTACCCATTGTCGGCCTTAACTACAAGGATATACGCGGGGAAGCCATTTCGTGGTTGGAACGCCATGGCAATGGATATGTGTTGTCCGTATCCGATACGCAAGGGCGTGTGGGCATCGACTATGGCGTTTATGGCGTGCCCGAGACCTTTGTTATCGATAAGGACGGCTTCATTCGTTACAAGCACATCGGTGCAGTAACCGATAGTGCTGTACGCGACACGATACTACCGCTGATACGGGAGCTTGAGCAATGAAACGTTGGTGGCTGACATTATTGTGCGCGGTCATCGCCTTGCCATCGTGGGCGGATAACGGCGCGGCGGAAAAGCGCATGTTGGATATTGCTGGCGAGCTGCGCTGCCTGGTGTGCCAGAACGAATCAATCGCGGCCTCGCGCGCCGACCTGGCCGTGGATTTGCGTCAGCAGATACGCGAACAGATTCAAGTGGGCAAAAGCGATGCCGAGATCAGAGCCTATATGGTTGATCGTTATGGTGATTTCGTACTCTATCGCACGCCATTAAAAGCCACCACGCTGTTGCTATGGTTTGGCCCCATGTTGCTGCTGGCCTTTGGGCTCCTCGTTCTGGCGACAACATTGCGCCGCCGAAAAAGCAGTGTGGCTGACGCATTGTTAAGCGACGATGAGCGCAAGAGGGCGCAGGCGCTGCTAGCGCAAACCACGGACAACGGAACATAACCATGAATTTGATTTTTATCCTGATTGCTTCATTACTTGCTTCTGGTGTCACCTTGTGGCTCGGGCTTGCTCTGTGGCGTGGACCCAAGCTGAATAGCAGCATCGAGCATCACGCCGTCAATGCGACGGTGCTGCGCGACCAATTGGCTGAGCTGGAGCAGGATCGCGCTAACGGTATATTGTCTTTGCACGATCACGCTGCGGCCCAACAAGAACTGCAACGACGTGTGCTTGATGAGGCAACACCCGCTCAGGATACCGGGCAACGGCGCCAGAGCAGCAAGTCAGCCGCGATAGCGCTGGCCATCGTCTTACCCGTGGCAGCAACGCTTACCTATCTGGCGATAGGGAACCCCGCTGCGATTACGCCACCGCCGGCGCAAAGTGCTCCCGCTATGACACAAGCCGATGTGCAGGCGATGGTGGACTCGCTCGCTGCGAGGCTGGCGCGCAATCCTAATGACGCGCCTGGTTGGCTCATGCTGGCGCGCTCATATCGCTATTTTGAAAAATATGAAGACGCGGCTGCCGCCTTTGCCAAAGCGGCGACCGTCATCCAGTCGGATCCTTTGGCGTTGTCCGAATTTGCCGAAACACTCGCCAGAAGCAATCAAGCTGGCTTTAAAGGGGAGCCGACGCAATTGCTGGAGCGCGCACTATCGCTCAATCCCCGGGAACCATTCGCCCTGACTTTGGCGGGCGCCGCAGCGCTTGAGCGCCAAGACTATCCGGCAGCGATTGACTATTGGCAACAGTTATTCGACCTGCTTCCGCCTGACTCGGACGCCGCGCGGGCTGTCGCAGACAGCATAGAGCGAGCTCGTCGAGCACAAGCCGAAACGGTAACCCCCAAGAACTGATGGATGCTGAACGTTAACAATGAAGAACTCTTTTAAGATAATTGCTTGGGCAGCAGTGGCGTTAATCAGCGTGATCGCCATCGCGACCGTTTTGTTTTTGTACCAACGTAACAATGCCTCGAAAAATCTCCTAGGTGGAGTACTTAATGTTGCGGTGGACATAGGGGGGCAGCGATTCATGCGCTGGCATACGCCACGTGAACTGCCTTTGCTCTCCTTCCGGGATGCGACGGGCAAGACCGTGACTTTGGCCGATTTTGAAGGCCGTGTCATATTGCTTAATGTCTGGGCGACCTGGTGCCCCCCGTGTCGGGAGGAGATGCCATCGTTGGACCGGTTAAATGCCAAGCGTGGCGGTCCAGACTTTGAAGTCGTTGCCCTGTCGATTGATCGGGATCCTGATTTGATCAAACCGTTCTATCAGGATTTTGGTATTCGAACGTTAAAGCATTACGTTGACCCGACGACAAGGGTTTCAGACACGCTGCGTGCGCCGGGCGTGCCAACAACGCTATTGATTGATCGAGAAGGGCGCGAAATCGGCAGGGCGATGGGGCCCGCTGCCTGGGATGGCCCGCAAGTTGAAGCATTAATTGATGGCGCACTGCTGCACGCCTCTATTCGGGACTCAAAGTGATGCGAGATAAGAATAAAGCAGACTACCAACTGGGGATGATGCGATGCTTGAATTAACTGTCATTGGGCTATTAACGGCGTTTTTCGCCGGTATTGCTTCCTTCCTATCGCCCTGTGTTTTACCGCTCGTGCCAGGTTACCTCTCCTATATTGCGGGCGATTCGGTTCAGTCCAGTACCTCTCATATCGAAGCACGTGTGGCTCGCTGGCGAGCATTGGGCCTTAGTGCGTGTTTCGTTGCTGGCTTCTCCATGGTGTTTCTGATTTTAGGGGCCAGCATCACCGCAATTGGGCGTTTGTTTCTATCGTATCGCTATGAACTGAATATTGCCGCGGGAGGCGTTATTGTCATCGCCGGCCTGATGATTATGGGCGTCATACGTGCCCCGCTATGGATGCAGCGTTACTACCGCTTCGAGCCGCGTAGCGGTAGCGGTAAGCCTTGGTCGGCGACCGTGCTTGGCATGGCGTTCGGTTTCGGTTGGACGCCGTGTATTGGTCCCGTGCTCGGCGGTATTTTGATACTCGGTGCCACTTCCGAGAGTTTGGGACAGGGGGTACTGCTTTTGGGGGTCTATGCACTGGGGCTAGGTGTACCGTTCCTTCTTTCCGCGTACTTCATGACGCCGTTTATGCGTCGGCTAGGTTCGCTGCGCCGGACGGGGCGCTACCTTCAGATAACCACCGGCGCGATTCTGGTACTGATGGGCATTGCGGTAGCAAGTGGACAGTTGGTGCGTTTTGCTATTTGGTTACTGAGGACGTTTCCGGCGCTTGGGGCGATTGGGTAGTTGCGTGGTCTTCCGTGTTTCGCCTCTTGAGGTTCCGATCAGCTACAACAGCCTTTCTGTCTGCTGTGTTCTTGAACTGGCGGACAGGGTACGGAACCGTACGAACAATAAACACAGCAGTCGCCGGGTTGCGGCTTCAAAACAGCCCGGCATTGCTCGCACTCGTAGAACCATTGGCAGGCGTTAGTTGGCATAGTTTCCGTTTTGACATACCCACATTCAGGGCAGGTCAGCGTCGATTCTAGGACAACAGTGCTCATTTCATGTTCCTCATCTTCAGGGATGTGTGCATGGTCGTGCTCCAGAAAGGTGTAGGACCATTCGGCACGCGCAATGCCTGCACAGGCTCCAACCATGGGGTATTGATTGTGTTACGGAACTACAGTGGTACTACTGACGTCAACATAACGCAAGCATTAAAAAATTGTAATACGAGGCGCATGTAGAACACAGATTGCGTGAAGAAAACGAGATTATAGAGCAGAGTATTGCGCTTAAGGCATTGAAGTTGCTGGATTAGGCAAGTGGCATCGCATAGCGGAGCCACTTGATAATCACACCGTAAGTTCTTTGGAGATTAATATGCCTCATGAAAGGTTTCAATCATGCATCGACGCTTGTTATGCTTGCGCTACCGAATGCGACCACTGCGCTGTTTCATGCCTGGGGGAACAAGACGTCAAAGCGATGGCACGCTGCATAAAGCTAGACATGGACTGCGCGCAAATTTGCCGCCTAGCGGCCAGTTATATGGCCAGGGACAGTGAGTTTGCCCAAGCCCTTTGTCGCCTGTGCGCCGATGTTTGCCAAGCTTGCGCGGATGAGTGCGCCAAGCACCAAATGGATCACTGCCAGCGCTGCGCCGAGGCTTGCCGCAAATGTGCCGAAGCGTGTAGGCGGATGGCATAGATGAACTACTGGGCGTACAGTACGCCCGATGCACGATGTGCTTTTTGATCAGCGCCTAGTCTGGCCAGAATGGCCGGACGGCGCTCAAACGCTGTAGCGCTGTCCGCTTAACTTGGTCCTCATCACGTTTATCAGCAGAGTAGACGTTCCCACAGAGACAATGTCAACCGGCAGATTTTTCGCCCACTGTATATATGGAACGCTTTGTCTTTTGTTCACTAGTGCTGCTGAAACGGGGCGACCGCTTTGTACATATAGCAACAAATTTTTTCCTCCCTCGAGCTCCTTTTCAAAGATGACGAAGATGTAATGTCCGCGCAATCTGCCTGACAGCAGCGAAGTATTACAGTAGGCTCGTCGCTGGATTTCTGCATAACTCATCCGCCACGCAAGTATAAGGAGCCAACAATGAAATGTGATATGAAGACGATGCTCAAGGCCGGTCTTGGGCTAGCCGTGTTGATTGCTGTCGCCTATGCAGCGTTGCCGGATGCTCGTGAGTGGATTACTGCGGCAAGCCCGTTCTTATTCTTCTTGATCTGTCCGTTGATGATGTTTTTCATGATGAAAGGCATGCAGTCGGGCCACAGCGATAACGAATCAAAGACGAGTGAACCCGCCCAAGCGCCAATGCCGGAAGTCGCTAATGTTGGGGACTACCCACGTGCACTAGAGCACAAGAAAGCACCTTGATACTGGAGCAGGCCATGGGAACCAGACTCACACGAATAGTTCTCCTGGCGCTAGCTGTAATTGGGTTGGTCGCTATTTTCGCCTTCGTTTTCATGGGCATCATAATGTTCTGAATGATGAGTAATTGAAGTGAACTCTATGCGTTTTCTGATAGCCATGCTGGTGTTGGCACTGGCGTGGTTACCTGGCGTTAGCTCCGCACAATTTTCTGAAATGCCAGCCGAGTCCACCGGTATTACAGAGTCGGTTTCTGCTTCCTCGGACAGTGGGATTCTAGGCCCCATGCGAAGTTGGTTTGGTGGCGAGAACTCTGACCAAGAGCTGTTGCCACCAGACGAAGCGTTCAAAGTCTCGGTGAGGGCACGCGACGCCGATACGCTGGTCGCTACGCTCACTGCAGCAGACGGCTATTATCTTTATCGGGATAGGATTGCGTTCGCTCTTCAGGCGTCATCCAGCGCAGCGATCAAGAACGTCGCGCTACCCCAAGGTAAGCTTAAGGATGACCCCACTTTTGGGCATGTCGAGGTGTATTACGGATCTGTCCAGATCCCAATTACGTTAAATCGGCTGTCTGGATCCATTTCCGATCCGCTGATTCTGCAAGCCTCCTATCAGGGTTGTAACGATCCGACCGGAGTCTGCTATCCACCAATAAATAAAACGCTGTCGGTAGTGCTTGTCGAGGCAGCCCAAACCAGCGCCGCCTCAGAAGGTGCTAACGTCGCGCAAGCTCAAGCGAGTAGCGGCATCCCGCGAAGCACTGCCAAGGTCCAAGTCTCGGAAAAAAGCCTCGTACGAGATCTGTTCGCTCAGGACAATGCGTGGGCGCTTATAGCCACCTTCTTTGGTTTTGGCTTGGTTCTCGCGTTTACCCCCTGCATGCTGCCCATGATTCCGATCCTGTCGGGAATGATTATTGGGCAGGGGCGCTCGTTAAGCCGCCGCCACGCGTTCGGACTTTCTTTGGTCTATGTGATGGCCATGGCCATAACTTATGCGCTCGCCGGTGTGGCCGCGGGATTAGCAGGGACGATGCTCTCGGCGTACCTGCAAAACCCGTGGGTGTTGGGCAGTTTTGCCCTCATCTTCGTGTTGCTTGCGCTGTCCATGTTCGGCTTTTATCAGCTTCAGATACCCGCTTCCATCCAAAGTCGCCTAGCGGGCGCCGCAAACCGGTCTGCCGGCGGCAAGGTCTTGAGCGTATCCGTTATGGGTGTGCTATCCGCCGTCATTGTCGGGCCGTGCGTAGCGGCACCTCTGGCCGGAGCACTGCTTTACATCGGGCAGACAGGAGATGTCGTGCTGGGTGGCTTGGCGCTTTTCTCGCTGGCCATAGGGATGGGTGTTCCGCTTCTGATCTTTGGCACCACAGCGGGTGCGCTTCTGCCTAAGGCCGGCTCGTGGATGAAATCAGTGCAGCACTTTTTTGGTGTCACGATGCTGGCGGTGGCCATCTACCTGATTTCCCCGGTGATACCTTCTGTCGTCCACATGAGCTTATGGGCCGCTTTGCTCATTATTTCTGCGATGTACTTGAAGGCATTGGACCCGCTACCAGACGGTTCGGCTGGCTTTGTACGTTTGGGCAAAGGGGTAGGGGTTATTGCGCTCAGTTCAGGTTTGGCGCTGCTTATCGGCGTGCTGTCAGGAGGCCGCGATGTGCTGCAGCCCCTACGCAGTTTAAGCGGTCCAGGTGCTGCAGCCATGCAGGATATCGGCTCGACCGAGCTGCAGTTCAAGAAAGTCACGAGCCTTGCCGACCTTGAGTCGCAATTGCAGGGGGCTGAAGGCCGCTATGTCATGCTCGATTTCTGGGCAGACTGGTGCATCTCGTGCAAGGAGATGGAGCGCTTCACGTTTACCGATGCCCAGGTGAGAAAGCGCCTGAGAGACGTCGTGTTGCTTAAAGCCGATGTGACCGCGAACGATGCCGAGGATCAAGCACTGCTTAAACGTTTTGGGCTCTTTGGCCCGCCAGGCATTATCTTTTTCGACAGACAAGGGGCGGAGATCGACTTTCAGGTTATCGGGTTTCAGGCGCCCCAGAAGTTCTTGCGCTCTTTAGACTCGGTCATGCCGGGTCAGTGAGGTCGAGGGCCAGACGCTCAGTTAAGTCACCCTGGAGCTTTACTTTAGGTAGGATCGCAGCACCTTAGCCAGCTGGTTGACCCCCTGTTCGCGTTCTGCCGCTGACAAACCCGCCGCAGCGATGTGCTCCCGAATCTGGCCTTCCAGCACCTTAATCATTAGGCCATGTATCGTGCCGCGGATCGCTGCAATCTGCTGGGGTATCCCTCTTTAGCGTCGCCCAAGTTCATTTGCTTCTTACATGGTGAGGTGTTCATACAGAATGACCGTACCAACGCCCATTAATGCCAACCCGCCAAGAATCTCCGCCCACTTGCCGGCCACATTGCCGATCAACCGGCCGACCATGACACCGAGCGTCACCATTACGAACGACGCCAAGCCAATGGCCGCAGCGGTTATCAGGATATTGTTATCGATAAAGGCTAGGCTGACGCCCACGGCCATCGCATCAATGCTGGTGGCGAACCCCGTGGCGGCAAGTAACCAAAACGAGTGACGGATCGCAGGAGTGGATTCGGCTTCTTTAGCCCGAAGGCCGGTGCGAATCATCAACACGCCCAAAATCGATAGGAGGGTGAAAGCGATCCAGTGATCCCAGTCTGCAACGAACTCGGCTGCGATGGAACCTAGAGCCCATCCGACTAACGGCGTGATGGCCTCGATTACACCAAAAATAATTCCGGTTCTTAGCGCTTCTGATAGGCGAGGATTGCGAAGGGCAGTACCTTTGCCCACGGCGGCCGCAAACGCGTCGGTAGACATGGCCAACGCCAGGATCATCATAGAAACAAAATTCATGAGGGAGTGGTTCCAGCCGAGCGACACATGGACTTTCCGGTACGGCTCGGCAGCGCACTAGAAAAGTCTATGGTCTCACCATGCCTTTCGGCCGCTTGCGCCATGGCTTTGGAGCCAAGAATGTTGACGCAACTCTTTCGCGCCAAGTCGAAAGTAGGCTACTCCCCAAAGAGGACGGCTAATTCTATCACTTGGCAGCAAAGTCCAGGGATGCCGGACGATTTGAACTGAACCGTGGTGTGCAAAGCGTTAGAGTAAGAACGGTAAATTCCAGCTCGAATAGGGAATCATGGGGTTGGCGATCCGAGACTCCAAAGGCATTGCCAATGGACCGGCAAGCTTACGTTCCAGATGGATTACAAAAAAGTAATTGAGCCGTCACTGAACTGACGGTTTTGCTTAATTAGAATTGAAACTATATGGCGAGAACCATGCAAGGCTCGTTTCCTACATCAACGCCGCAATTGCGGTGATGAATGTCATTCGTTACATAAGGGTTGTGTTCCATGAGCGCGTTGGTCGAGATAATGAGCCCCGAGTTAGATAAGGGTGACATGACGGAGTTGTCGGTAGTGATTCCGTTGTACAACGAGCAGGAGGTCATCACGGTTATGTACGAACGGTTGACCGCTGTGCTCACCGGCCTACGGGTTACTTATGAACTGGTCTTAGTGGACGATGGTAGTGGCGACGGTACGCCCGCTGTGATGAGACGGTTGGCCAATGATGACTCGGCTGTCACGGCTGTATTTCTAAGCAGAAACTTTGGAAAGGAAGCGGCTCTGACAGCGGGCCTAGCGCATGCCGTCGGCGCCGCGGTCGTCATCATGGATGCCGACTTGCAGGATCCTCCAGAATTAATCCCCAAAATGATGCAAGCCTGGAACGAAGGCGCGGACGTCGTTTGTATGCGCCGCAGCTCAAGAGCAGGCGAAACCTGGTTCAAGCGCCGCAGCGCGCATCACTTCTACCGCGTGCTCAATGCTGTCAGCGATGTGGAGATCCCACCCGATACCGGCGATTTTCGCTTGTTAAGCCGCAAGGCTATCTATGCCCTGCAACAGTTGAACGAGCGGAATCGCTACATGAAAGGCTTGTTTGCCTGGATAGGCTTGCCCACGACAGTCATTGAGTATGATCGGATGCCGCGTGTGGCGGGCACTACCAAATGGAACTACGCCAGCCTGTTTAACCTCGCCTTTCAGGGCATTACTTCTTTCTCCACCGCTCCGCTGCGCCTTGTCGTCGCTGGAGGCCTGCTGACGGCATTTCTTGGCATTATTTTCGCCCTGTGGATTGTTGCCAAGACGCTTGTCTTCGGCGACCCAGTGCAAGGTTACCCTTCCCTCATTGCCATGATTACATTTCTTGGTGGTGCCCAATTGCTGTCAATTGGGCTGCTTGGCGAGTACATCGGCAAGACTTATTACGAAACTAAGCAACGTCCCGTGTATTTGGTGTATGAGGTGCTGAAGCGAGGAAGAGTAGTGGACCAAATGACTGCCAGTTCCGAGCGCTCACATGCATAAAATAGTCTCATATAGACCACTTGAACGGTGACGCATTGCGACGAGGCCTAAATATGTCAAAAATGTGATGGTAGCGACCATCCCATTGTTAGTGGCAGTTCACACGCCAAACTACATATGCGGCCGAGATTACGAATTTGTAATGATTGTGTTCGTCTAATGACAGGCTGAATAACGTAACGTATACAGTTGCGAGAATACCGTGCGTTAGGAACGAGCTGCTAGTTACGACAGCAGATGCGGTGTCGCCTCACGCGCCACTGTGCGCTCAGCCCTTATCCCATGGAGGAATCACACCCGCAATGAAAGTTCTTGTGGTCGAAGATGAAAGAAAGCTTGCGGACTACTTACGTCGAGCATTGACGGAACATGGCTATGTGGTTGATGTGGCTGGCGATGGCAGGGAAGGTCTATATTTCGCACGGGAAACCCCATACGATCTTATCCTTCTGGATGTAATGTTGCCGGGTATGGATGGATTTCAACTATTACGCGAGCTGCGCAAGCAGAGTCGTGTGCCAGTGCTCATGCTTAGCGCAAGAGACCGGGTTGAAGACCGGGTAAGAGGGCTGGAGGATGGCGCTGACGATTACCTTCCCAAGCCCTTCTCGCTGACCGAGCTCATGGCTCGGATCTTCGCGTTGGTTCGTAGGAACGATCCTGCAAACTTGACTGACTCCCACACGAATATCGTTCGCGTAGCTGATCTAGAGTTGGATCTTCTGCGCCGACGCGTCTATCGGAACGAGCAGCCGATCAACTTGACTGTGAAGGAGTTCGCTTTGCTCCAGTTGTTCATGCGAAAGCGTGGCCAAGTCTTGTCTCGGCAGACTTTAGCGGAACAGGTATGGGATATTAATTTCAACAATAATACTAACGTAGTTGAAGCGGCCGTGCGGCGATTACGCGCAAAGGTGGATGGCCCGTTCGAGAACAAACTCATACACACCGTGCGCGGCATGGGCTATGTAATTGAGGCTCGGGATGCCGAATGTTGAGTTGCTCAAACTCAATTCGAGGCCGACTTTCGCGCTGGCTCGCGATACAGACCTTGGTAAGTGTAGGACTGATCTGTACAGCTGTCTATCTTGTTATTAGTTCGAATTTCGCGACCCGTCAGACCGAGCTTTTGGCGGAAAAGCAGAGGGCGATTCTGCATTTAACTACGGAAAATGTATCTAAAGATAGCTTCGAATCGTTGCAACATCAGCTCTTGGATTTCTTCCATGGCCATCCAGAGCTCTCGCTGGTTCTGCAAAGTAGCAGTGTGACCCAGACGTTTGGCAAAAGACCATTAAACGCCAAGGAAAGCATGTTTCGGCAGCTTACGTTTATGCTACCCGAGTATGGACTATCGACGGGACCGCTCCAAGCGCAACTGAGCATGGACATCACTTCCGACGTCCGTTTTCTCAAGCGCTTGGCACTGGCTCTGTTTATCGGCGCAATTTTAGGCGCAGTACTCGCATCGTTAGGTGCCGCGTGGTTGGTTCGCAGGGCGCTGACTCCGATCGATGTATTGAGTCGCCAGGTCGCGAAACTGTCTCCGGAACGGCTTGGCGAGCGACTGGAGACGAAGGCCGCTCCGGCAGAAATTCTACCGTTGATGGTCCAGTTCAACGCGTTGCTTGAACGTATCGAAGGTGCCTATGCTCAGATGGAGGAATTTAATGCCAATCTGGCCCATGAGCTAAGGACGCCGTTGGCAACGCTGATTGGTGAAACCGAGCTGGCATTAAGTTCGAAACGCTATGAGCACTCGCTTAACGAAATGCTCGCTTCTAATCTAGAAGATCTACACAGAATGGAAAGAGTCATAAGCGACATATTGCTCCTCGCACGGGCCGATGGCGGCACGAGAATTAAGACAGAACAGACCAACAGTATTGCCATTACAATCCAGGAGGTTATGGATTATCACGAGGCTCAGGCCGAAGAGGCTGATGTGAAATTACTGCTTGTGGGCGACGCCTCAGCAATGATTAGCCGTACGCTTTTTCAACGCGCCGTGTCGAATCTACTATCAAATGCGATCCGGCACGCCGACGCGTTCAGCGACGTGCTGATTGTCGTGGAATCAGCAGGCGAAGAAGTGCGGATCGCAGTTTGTAATCTTGGCACGCCTGTCGCACAAGAGCACCTGGTAAGGTGCTTTGAGCGGTTCGTCAGGTTACCGGCAGAGCGGGTGTCTAGTGATCAAGATCATTTTGGTCTGGGGTTAGCGATCGTTGCCGCGATAGCTCGAATGCATGGCGGAAAAACGTTTTGTAGGACGGTCGATCGATTGGTTACTATGGGGTTTACAGTGGCTCGACCACTACATTAGTTTTGGCATTCGTGTTCGGATATTAACCGCGCCATACATGGGAATGACCGCCTAGGTGTTAGATAAGAATACCGCGCACAAGTGTAGCTATGCGCGGTGACTATTGCTACTCCTTCATGGAGAAGAGCCTCGTCAAATCGAATTACCGTTTCGATTGCCGTTGTACCTCCCGTTGTACCTCTGCGTTATATTCTGGGCCATTACGCATACGAACATACTCAGCGTAGGCAGATCTGTATTCGCGGCTAAAGGTAATGGAGGGCTCGTAGTCTACCCGGAATTGATCGAGCCCCGCTTTCTTCCACAATGCTAGATCTGCACGCACTTCCGCGCGCGTCTTATCTATGCTTGAGGACGCCGCCGCGCTTGCACTGACAGCGGACGTATGCGGCTGTGCGCTGACTGCCATCGTCGATGTCGCCAGCAGCACTGCTGCGAAAAGGTTCTTTTTCAAGTTGGTCATATGTTTACTCCTAAAATTTACGAACGCATGCGGCCGTGCAATGGCGCGTGAAGAAGGTTAAGCCGCTGATTGAATTGTAAGAAATCAGCCTGGTCAGTTTGCGAACACGTGCATTACTTTTTTGTTACCCAACTTGAGGCACCATGATCTTTGTCTAAGTGGTTTCGTTAGATGTATACGATTGATCATGCTCGATTCTTCGGGTAAGTTGAACCTTTCGAACGCTGTTGCAGCAAGTCTCGCCTTGACGGTGTCTCCCACTACGCTCGGGGCGGTTCACCTCACCGATGGGCAGTGTCGGAACAGTCGATGTGAGCGCCACTAGGAAAGCGGCTGGGAGCCTACCAAACCGTTCGGTCAGTCTGAGCCCCACTTCAATCACGCCTGGCTTCTTCCCCGCCATGCCGTCGTTTCGGAAAGAAAAGCAGCACACCATAGCGGCTATCGAGGCACGCACAATCGCCCATCAGCGTGCATGGAGTTTCTGCACCGCTGATGGACATCATGCCAACTTAGAAGCTGTGACGCAGGCCGACGCCAATCGACTGAGTCTTGTTACCCGAAACGAAGGCGACATTTTTTCCATAGGCGCCTTGCGCATAAAGATTGGTGCGCGCGGAGAGCTTATAGGTGTAGGCTAGACCAAAAATGTGCTGCGATTCGAGGTCTCGGCCAGCGTAGGCCGCACCGCTGTTGCGGGGGTCGACCATGCCCCAACCGGCGAGCAGCTTACCGCGCGCGCCGACAGGGGCGCTTAGGCCTACGCCGTAAGAGTTAGCACGGAAGCCGTTGTTGTAAGCGCGGATACTGCCGAAACCGAGTTCCGAATCGCGCAGTTGAGAAGGAGTGCCGAACCAGCCGTCATCAGTGATGCCGAAGCCCAGATGTACCTCGGCCACCTCGAAGTCATAACTGCCTGCAAGGTTCCAGGATTTGGCCTTGATGCCGGTGGCGGTCTTAGCGTCGTTTATCTGGTCATAGGTCAGAACCGCAGCCACGGGACCATTCAAATAGCGTAGACCCGCAGTCACGGCGCGGACATTCGGCTCGTTATGGTCCCCTTGCTTGAACTCTTGCTCGCCATCCGCATTGAACGAATACCCGATACCAGCCTGGAAGCCAGAAATGCTGGGAGTCAGGTACTGAATCTGGTTATCGTAACGTACCTCAGCCACGCTGAACGTGCCGGCGGTACGAGCTTGATTGAAGTTGTTGCCGAAGGGCGTGGCGACACCAGCCAGCCAGCGGTAGGCGATGTTGCCCTGGCGGCCCAGCGTGATCGTGCCCCAAGCATCGGATTTCAGACCAAGCACCGCTTCTCGGCCATACAGACGACCGCCTTGGGCTTGGGTACCGTTCATCAGGCTGTAACCGTTTTCCAGCGTGAAGATGGCCTTCAGGCCATCACCCAGATCTTCGCTGCCCCGCAAGCCCCAGCGATTGCTCGACTGAGCGCCATCCCAACCACCCGTTTTGGATGCGCTGGCTGTGTCGCTTTTGAATTTTGTATAGCCCACACCACCATCCAAAAGACCATATAGCGTTACGGATGTATTGGCTTGCGCCGCACCTGAAAAACCGGATAACAAGGCGGCTACCAGCAAACTCTTTTTCATGAAAACTCCAGAAATTAGCCTTGATCAGTTGCAAGACCTTTTGTGGGTCAACTGATCAAACTTCCGAATGGAAGTCGCCGGCATTACAGCAGTGTTTCGTTAACGCGCAGTGAATTTCGAGCTTCCTGACGGAGATGTAATCTCGTAATCATCTTCCGGTAATGATAGTTGGCAGGGAACGGAATTCGCTGAAATTCAGTGGCCGTGATCATCTCGATTACGTCGCCGTTCAGAGCTGAGTTGACGGTTGATAGCAACTTCAAGCGTAGATTCAGGTAGTAAAAATAACGCTGGAGTTCGGGTCTACATAGTTCATTGAAATTGGTCCGCGCCGTTTCCTTTGGTCTTGCTTGATCATGTAGATTGTTCTGCTATGTCGTTCAAAGAGCAGGGTGGTTTGCACATCGTTGAACCTACGAAGAAGGCATACGAACTGAGGCGCTATTGGTCCATGCTCATGCGAGCGGAGGCTATTGCGCTATCGGAAGTTCGCAGTCTTCAAAGCTGCCTATCTGGGTCGACGCGCTTCTAATGTGCATTGCAAAAAAGTAATCCTCGAGTTCGACGTTTGTCACGTCTGTACGCTTATCATTCGCGTCTTGTAGGCGAAGAACCCACCATCCTCATAGCGGTGGCTTCGCAAAGAAAACAAGCTTTGATCTCCTCAGCACGCTGGATTGCCGCTTCGCTTAAGTACCCGTAGCTCGGTCAAAGCTTAGGTTGTCTTCTGGCGTTGATAAACAACGAGTCTGCAGTTCTACGGGAATGCGCGAAGGTGTCGAAGTAAACAGGTGGCTGCAAAAGAAGGCTAGGTGGATATCCCAAAGCCCGGGTCAGAAGCATTTCAAACTCTAGTAGACATCTCGTGTTGTCCTGAGCCATTTCTAAACGATAGCGACCATTTCGAATATGAAAAAGATATCTCGTTTCACCGCACCGCTGTCATTATGAAGATTCTCTATACCAACTTTCATCGAGGTGACGGCGGAGGACACACTACTTACATTCTCTCGCTTGCGCGGGAGCTCGGCAGTGAGCACGAGATCGTCATTGCGGCGCCCAGAGGGAGCCGCCTTTTCGAATCAGCTGCGGTTCTGCCAGGCGTTCGGACTATGCAGCACGAATTCAAAGGAGGATTGCTCAAAACGCTGCTGGGCATTCGGTGCCTGAGAGCATTCTTGCGGCGTGAGCAATTTGACATTATTCATGTTAACGGCGCGGCAGATCATCGTGCCTGTATGTTCGCATTGATTGGATCTGGCACTTGGCGTCCAGTGCTCGTGTATTCCCAACATAGTGACCGCCTATCTCGAAGCGTCGGAGCGCTAGCTCGTGCAAAGCTTGCTACGGATCATGTCATTTGCGTCTGCGACCATACGCGGAAAAAGTTGGTCGATTCATACTTCAGCGGGTGCCGTCTGCACGTAATCCGTAATGGTGTTGACTTAGACAGGTTTGTTCCCCCTTCGCGAGAGGAGCGATTGGCTGCGAAACGCTGCTGGATTCCGACTCACTTGGCGGGGCGGTTAGTTGTGGGTAGCAATGCGGGAACCGCGGCGTACAAGAATTGGCTGGATATGGTTGAAGCCGTCTCTCTTCTTCCTTCTGTGCTACGAAGCCAAATCGTCATCTTGATTGCCGGCGTTCTTCCATCAGATGCTCAGCGCGCCAGAGTCGAGGCATTAAACCTACGCAATAGTGTGGTTTTTACCGGGCTTTTGGATGATGTCCGTTCATGCTTGGCAGCATTGGACGTCGGGTTTGTTGTGTCATCTGAGATAGAGACTATTTCGTTTGCATGCCGAGAAATGATGGCTATGGGTATACCTGTAATCGTAAGTGATGCGGGTGGTTTACCAGAGAACGTCGAAAATGGACATGATGGCTGGATTGTGCCAATCCGAGATCCGCAGGCGATAGCTTCCGTTCTAACGAAGGTGTTGGAAAGCCCTACAGATCTAGTTTCCATGGGTCAGCGCGCGCGTCAGAAGGCTGTTCAGGAGTTTTCGATTGGTTCATTCGTCTCGTCTACTCAGGAGGTGTACCAACGTGGCAAAGTTTCGCCCAAGAGCAGCACATGGATTGTACGCCCTGACTGAGCTCCGACGGCCTAAACCGTGCGCATGGCACAAATATGTTATGGAACAGTTGCCTGTGGCAGAGATGGCAGACGCCATGGAGGTGCTCGTAGTAACTCAAATAAGCCCTCGGTTAGAACGGCCGTGCCTATATTACAAAATTGTAATTTGCACGTCAGTAGATCGGCAGTTGTACTTCGTTAAAGTGCAATTGATTGCTCAATGCTGTTGCCATTAAAGTGACTAACTCGGGCGATGAAGCAGGAAGCCCGTTTCTTGGATGGTTTGGGTTTTCGGTTTCGATATTGCCTTTTCTTGGGGCGGTTTGAAATGGCTGCCTACTTAAACAAACTCTAGGAGTATACCCATGATGAAAAAGACCCTTTCTATTTTGGCTTTAAGTGTCCTTCCGACCCTCGCATTGGCTGCCGGCAACCATGGCGGGGGGCATGGCGCACCGGCGCATGGCATGCCCGGTCACGATATGTCTACCATGTCGAATGCACCTTCGCCAACTGGTCAGCCGGGCGATCCGGCTAAAGTTACGCGCACGATTGAACTGACGATGGACGACACCATGCGGTTTACGCCTGGTGACATCCAGGTCCGCGCTGGCGAGACCATTCGTTTCTTTATCAAGAATACGGGGAAAATCCCTCATGAAATGGTGATCGGGTCCATTGCCGATATGAAGGCCCATGCGGCCGAGATGCAGAAGATGCCGGGGATGCAGCATTCGGAACCGAATATGATTACATTGGGCCCGGGTAAGATTGGCGGCTTGGTGTGGCAGTTCGACCAGGCGGGCACTGTCGATTTCGCTTGCCTGATTCCGGGTCACATGGAAGCTGGAATGGTCGGCAAGGTAAAAGTCAGCTGATCTAGCGCATTCAAATGACACGGAGAAAAAAATTGGTCTTTGGAATGGTTGGCGTCGTCATAATCGGCGCCGCCGCCGTCCTTTACAGCACGATTCGGCCATCTGGCCCGGCATTCATCGACCCTGCGGACCAATCCCTTGTGATGCAGGGCAAGGCGATCTATGCGAACAATTGCGCAGCCTGCCATGGCGAGGCCCTGCAAGGCCAGCCGAACTGGCGTGAACGCATGTCCAATGGCAGGCTGCCTGCACCGCCGCATGACAAGAGCGGCCATACCTGGCACCATCCCGATGCGATGTTGGTCGATATGGTGAAAAACGGTCTGGTCCCTGGGAAGACAGCACCTCCAGGCTATGTAAGCGACATGCCCGCGTATCGCGACATCCTCAGCGACCAAGAGATCATTGCGGTACTGACTTATATCAAGAGCACTTGGCCCCCTAAAGTTCTAGAGGCACAGAAGGAAGTTACTTTGCAACAGCAGAACTAAGCTGCTTGGTTGTGGTCTTTATCTATACTATGAATCATTCAAGATCTACATTTTTGCTGGAGCAGGTTTCATGAAACTATGGCTAACAGCGGCTGCCTTATCTGTCGCGTCATCCTTTGCACAGGCTGCCGGCACGGCCATTACCGTATATCAGGACCCCAATTGCGGCTGCTGCACCGGATGGGTCGAGCATATGCGGGATGCTGGCTTTGACGTTACGACGATCAAGACAGCCGACATGGTTTCAGTCAAGCAAAAACTCGGTGTGCCACCAAAGCTTGGATCGTGCCATACAGGCGTGGTACACGCCACCGGCCAGATCATAGAAGGGCATGTGCCCGCCAATGCAGTCAACAAGTTGCTCGCTGACTCGTCGGTGAAGGGCGTGTCGGCGCCTGGCATGCCGTTGAATGCGCCGGGCATGGGGCAACTGGACGGCAATCTGGTTACGGTGGACTTTAACGGTAAACCATTTTCTAAGGACTAAAATCTACAGACGAGCAACGATATAGCCGGGTACGCCACGATTGGTACGCATTTGCTGCTCTGACGCTGGAAGACACTACACCTCCACACCTACATCTCTCTTGCGCCACAAGTTCAAGCCGGTTCGTGAAAAGTCAATTTTCTGAATTTAGGAGATCAAAATGAATATGAAAGCACTATTTATTGCGCCCGTTACGGCGCTCTTGTTGGGCGTAAGCGGTGCAGGAGCAGCAGCGACTCCCAGCGGCGATGGCACATCCACGGGCATGAAAGCTGAACCAGGCATGATGCATAATGATGACGCGACCCAGATGGGCCAGATGAAGCCAGGTAGGATGAAAGATCACGGCATGATGGGCGGCGGCATGATGGGGATGATGGGCAGTTGCCCTATGATGGGTGCCGCCAGCGGCGCCAATAGCAAAGTGATGATGCAGATGCATGGCGAGATGATGCGTGCCATGGGCGACATCATGATTAAGTATGCCGATAAACTTGAAGTGCCATCCTCGCCTCAATAACGAGATCTGAGTTCGAACCAAAGAGCTGTCAAGAAAGCTATTTCGATGGCTTTGGATGCGCTGCGAGCCGTTCATGGGGCGTCGGCTACCAAATGCCGGCGCTAACCGAAGACTGCCTCCCGCATCGTCCTTGGAAACGATGGAGCGATCGCTTGAGCAAGCCATTTACCTTCGGCACCCTGCGTACTTCGCTTTGCATTGATGAGCAGTGGGTGATCACAGTCGCCAATGCGTTTGCCAGAGCGCTTGAGGCCAGCACGACGCTGGAGACCTGGGTCAGCGCATCGTCGGCTGATGCAGAGTTTCCGGCATTCAATCCTGTGCAGTTACCCAGGCAGTCAATGAGTATTGTTGCTTAGAACCTTTCCTGTGACTTCGTTCAGGCTCACTTGCGGCTCAGATGCGGATTTATTTCTCGAGATCCTTGATAAGCGCTTTCATTTCTTCGATTTCCCTGCGCTGTGACTCGATGATTTGACCGGCCAGTTCACGAACGCGAGGATCAGAGAGGGTCGCCCGTTCGCTGGTCAAGATCGCGATGGAGTGATGCGGAATCATCGCCTTCATCCAGGAAACATCCTCAATGGTTGACTGACTTCGCACAAGCCAGAGAGCAAGCGCAAATACTATCGCGCTGGCGACAAAAATCGCACTGTTCACGCGACGACTTCGGTGCATATGGACCATGAAGGCCAGCATGATGATTGCCATCGCGGCGCCCATCATGAATGCCATATACACGCGGGTTTCACTGAAAAAGACGTCGGCCAGCTCATACGTATTTAGATACATAAGGCCGAACATCACGATCGTTGAAGTAGCGATCATGGCGGCAAACCGAAGGTATTGGCGCATGGCTGATCTCCTGTTTTACGTAAAGATTTGCTATTTCCCCAAACACGTCAGCTTTGGCTACTTGCTAAGTTCAAGTGCCACCGACTCACGCGACGCGTTGCACTTCAGGTAGACTTTCGAAGCCTAAGGGCATTGAAAACGACCGATGCTGAACTCAGACTCATCGCCAGTGCCGCGAACATGGGTGAAAGCAACAGCCCGACAAACGGGTACAAGACCCCAGCGGCCAAGGGCACCCCAAGAGCGTTGTAAACGAATGCGAAGCCCAGATTCTGCTTCATATTGGCGACTGTTTTGTCCGAGAGGTGGCGCGCAATCGAGATGCCGCGCAAGTCTCCCTTGACCAGCGTGACCTGCGCGCTGTTCATCGCCACGTCGGTTCCGGTACCCATCGCAATCCCGACATCCGCTTTGGCTAAGGCAGGTGCGTCATTAATGCCGTCGCCGGCCATCGCAACAACTCGGCCTTCTGCTTGAAGTTTGCTGACCAAATCCAGCTTGTCGGCCGGCTTCACTTCACCGTGAACCTCGTCAATTCCTAATTGCTGTGCCACAGCTTTAGCCGTCGAAATGCCGTCGCCTGTTGCCATGATGACGCGGATCCCAGCCGCCTTGAGACCCTTCACGGCTTCCGGTGTGCTTTTCTTGATTGGATCAGAGACGGCCAGCAAGCCTATTAATTGACCGTCTGTTGACAAATACATGACGCTTGCACCCTTGGTGCGCAACGATTCGGCGGTACTGGCCATGATCGTAACGTTAACGTTTTCTTGGTCCATGAGAGCGGTGTTGCCGAGGGCGAGGTGCTTACCGTCGACCTGGCCCCGCACCCCAATACCGCTACCCGATTCGAACTCGTTGACGGCACTGAGGCTTAAGCCTTGCTCACGCGCTGCGCTAACAATGGCGTCTGCTAGCGGATGTTCACTGCCCTGATCAAGGCTAGCCGCCAGACGCAGCACTTCGGCAGCCTCTGTGTCGCCTGCCGGAATGGCCTGCTCGAACGCAGGGCGGCCTTCCGTCAAGGTGCCGGTCTTATCGACGATAAGGACATCGACTTTACGTAGGTTCTCGATGGCTGCTGCATCGCGAAACAGCACGCCCTGGGTGGCGCCACGGCCGGTTGCCACCATAATGGACATGGGCGTGGCCAAGCCCAGGGCACATGGGCAGGCGATGATCAGTACAGCTACGGCGTTAATCAAGCCATATACCCAGCTCGGTTGCGGCCCAAAAGTACCCCAAACAAAAAACGTGATGATGGCGATGACGACGACTGCCATCACAAAATAACCAGCCACTTGATCTGCCATGCGTTGCATCGGTGCGCGGGAGCGCTGCGCTTGCGCGACGAGCTGGACGATCTGCGATAGCACTGTGGCTGAGCCGACCTTTTCAGCTCTAATCACTAGCGAGCCCGACGTGTTCATCGTTGCGCCGATCACTTTGTCGCCAGGGCGCTTGCTTACTGGCAGCGGTTCGCCTGTGAGCATGGATTCATCTAGGGAACTGGCGCCGTCTTCCACCAGGCCGTCTACGGGGACTTTCTCCCCAGGGCGCACACGCAAGCGATCGCCTTCATGCACGTGCGTCAGGGGTACATCCTCTTCTGTTCCATCCGCGTTGATCCGGCGTGCTGTTTTGGGTGCGAGTCCCAGCAGCGATTTGATTGCAGCCGAAGTTTGCGACCGCGCCCGCAGTTCCAGGATCTGGCCAAACAGGGTCAAGGAAATGATGACCACTGTGGCTTCAAAGTAAACAGCCACACGCCCCATGGATATGAACGTTTCGGGGAAAATGCCCGGTGCGACTGTCGCCACGACGCTATAGACGAACGCAGCGCCTGTGCCAAGACCGATGAGCGTCCACATGTTGGGGCTGCGGTTGACAACGGATTGCCAGCCGCGCACGAAGAAGGGCTGCCCAGCCCATAGCACCACGGGTATTGACAACACGAGTTCGATCCACGTTTGCGCGCTCATGTTGAACCAGCCAAGCTGCGGACCGAACATGGCCAGCACGGTGACAATGACCGTAAGGGGCAGTGTCCACCAGAATCGCCGAGAGAAGTCTTTCAGCTCAGGATTATCGTCCTCCAGGCTGGGCATGAGCGGCTCAAGCGCCATGCCGCACTTTGGGCAGCTTCCCGGATGATCCTGTCGAATCTCGGGATGCATTGGACAGGTATAAATTGTGCCAGGAGCTACCTGCTCGAAAGCTGCTTCGTTCTTGTTTTTCTGACCGGTGAATTTTTTGGGATCACGCTTGAACGTTTCCGAGCACTTGGTGCTACAAAAATAGAAACGCTTGCCTTCATGCTGAACCTGATTTACGGAGTCTTTCGTCACTGGCATACCACACACAGGATCGGTGAGTTGCAAGCTGGAGGAGGGCTGCGTCACGTTGTGGTTGTGAGGTTCAGACTTGTTGTGCGCCATGGCGATAAAAACCTTCCAAGAGTGTGAGCGCAAGTTCAGCCCGTGTACGGCCAGATGCTTTTAGCGCCAGGGAAATTGGGGTCAAATTCCATCATGCCACATACCAACACGTGATCAGACGTTAATTCGGGGCTTGGCGCATTACATTTTTGTCATGTAACACCTAATCGCAGCGCGAGCGCCGCGAGAGTAATGAGCAATACGGGCAAAGTCAGCACGATACCCACTCGGAAGTAATAGCCCCACGTAATGGTCATCCCCTTGCGTGCCAGGACCTGGATGAGCGGGGTCAACGCGTGCGTTAGCGATACTCACCTTCCAACGCCGCTCAGCCGTTTTTTTCTGTTAGTTTGAGACCATCGATGACCAGCTATTCTTCACCCGCCGATTTGACCTTGCCAATAGTCGACGAGACCCTATTGGACAGACCCACTCATGACAAACTTTCCTTGTCGGTTGGGGCAACGCATCCGCCCCATATTCTTCTACTGTACGGTTCGCTACGTGAGCGCTCATACAGCCGCCTCCTTACCGAAGAAGCGGCGCGCATCCTGACGCGCTTGGCCGCCGAGGTCGCCCGCTTGGCCGAGCGCGCCATGGAGCAGGAAATCGAAACGACGGGCAGCTAAACGACACTGGCATCGATTTGTATTTAGTTAAATAAACTCTCAACCACCTATAGCCTGAGGGCATCAGCATCAGCATCAGAATGCGGGATGGGCCTACGGCCATGAGAATTACCAGCTAAATTTGATATAATCCAGCTTGAATGAAAAAGTTTATATTCATCTTTCTGCTGGTGCTTCTGCCCCTCCAGGCTTCCTGGGGAGTGGTCAGTGTGTACGCGACACAAGAGCATGATAGCTGTTCTCCTACTTGCTCCGAAGCTCAAATGGTTCAAGCAAAGGATGGCGACCAAGACAGTTCCACCACACCGAGTGCTCATCACGAAGACCGTTTTTGTGGTTTGCATGCTCTCGGTATTGTCGAAACCGGCCCTCATCAAGGCATCTCCTTCTCATCTGACGCAGCCCCTCGAGTCCAAGAGTCGCGGCTTGCGTTACAGATCTTCATCGAACGGCCAGAGCGGCCTAAATGGAACGCGTCAGCCTGAAACGGCGCGACGCAGCACTCACCGCGTCGTGACGTCTATCCTTGCAGTAGCTGGGAACGGCAGGACGGGTACCACTTTCGTCTGATTTAACAGAATCGCTCCCGTCGCGTTCGCCCCTGGGCGACTATGACCGCACCCCCCGGCGCTGCTCAAGAGTCAAGTATCTCTAAAGACTATCTTGGAGCAATTCCATGCGCAGTGCATTAGTTCTATTTGCGGCCGCCGCGATCCTTTGGAGCGCCGCCTCGGCCCAGCCGCTGCCTTCATATTCCGCCGCGCCCACTGCCCCGCCCACTGAGCCAGCCACGTCGCTGACACTCAATCAGGCTTTGACACTGGCCCTGGATGCCAATTACACCCTTTCGTCGGCCCGTTACGCGGCCGATTCGTCGCAAGGCGTCGTCTTGCAGGCCGGCGTCAGGCCAAACCCGATACTGGACATCGAAGTAGAGGACACATCCCGCAAGGCCTCGCGTACGACAACGACCAAACTCAGTCTACCTATCGAGCTTGGGGGCAAGCGCGATGCGCGCATTGCCTCGGCCGAGCTTACCCGCGATATTGCGGGCCAGCAGCTGCTGCAGGCTCGAGCCGATGTGCGATCACAAACGGTGGCCGCATTTTTCGATGTCTTGATCGCGCAAGAGCAAGTAGCGCTGTCAACTAAAACGGTTGAGATTGCTGGCGATGCATACCGCATTGCAGATCGGCGCGTGGAGGCGGGAAAAGTTCCGCCGCTTGAGGCTGATCGGGCGCAGGTCGAACTGGCAAACGCCGAGTTGGAAAAGTCCCAGGCGGCCAGCTCCTTGGAACTGGCGCGGCGCACCCTTTCGGCGTTGTGGGGCAATCCGTCACCGCAATTCACCCAAGCGCAAGGGGAGGTCGCTGTCTTGCCGGCACGCCCCGGGTTAGACGACTTGGCCGCTGCACTGGAGCGTTCTCCTTATATACAGGCCGCACGGCTTGAGCAGGACCGATCTCGAGCTCAGATCGATGTGGAACGCAGCAAGCGATATCCGGATCTGACGGTAAGCGCCGGCGTCATTCGTAATAACGAACTAGATCGAAATCAGATGATGGTGGGCGTATCGATTCCCTTGCCCTTTTTCGACCGAAATCAAGGCAACGTCTATGAAGCATCGATGCTGGCATACAAGAGCCGAGACGATTACCGGGCTTTAAAGATTCGTTTGCAGACGCAGTTACAACAGAGCGCCAGCCAGTTCGACATGGCCAAAAGTACCTCGGCAAGGCTTGCATCCGACATTTTGCCTAAGGCCGAAACGGCGTTTGAACGCGCCAAGAAAGGTTTTGAAGCTGGCAAGTTCGGGTTTACCGAAGTGTTGGATGCGCAGCGAACGTTATTTCAAGCGCGCGTTCGCCACCTTTCAGCACTATCGGATGCATATCAAGCCCTCGCGCAAATAGACCGTATTCTGGGATCAGATTGACTATGAAAAGCACACAAAATAAGCCAGGTTTGGGCAACCGCAGCCGGCAGACCGTCTTAATTGCCCTGATTGTCCTCATTGGCGTTTTACTTAGTACCTTGTTGTTGGCCGGGACCAACACGCAGGAGGGTGGGTCCGAGCAAGAGGAACATGCGCATGCGTCGGAAGATACAGAAAAGCAGCACGACAGCAAGGAGGCTGAACATGCGGATGAGGGTGGCGAGACGCATGCAGATGAAGAACAGCATGGGCGCGAGGTGACCTTTACGCAGGGGCAGATTGAGGCGGCCGGAATCACCTTGGCGACTGCTGGGCCGGCGTCCATTCAAAGCACCATCCAGTTGCCGGGCGAAATCGTCTTTAACGCCGATCGCACTGCGCAGCTCGTTCCGCGCCTTGCCGGCGTCATACAGGCGGTTAAAGCCAACCTCGGGCAAGAGGTCAAAGAAGGCGATGTACTCGCCGAGATAGCCAGCCCGGAGCTGTCCGAGCGACGCAGCACGTTGAGCGCCGCGCAAAAGCGCCTGACGCTGGCGCGAACCACCTATGAGCGCGAACGGCTGTTATGGAAGGAGAAGGTGTCGGCCGAGCAGGACTATCTGCAAGCTCGCCAGCAACTGCAAGAAGCGCAGATTGCTGTGGACGACGCCCTTGAGCAGCTCCAGGCGCTGGGGACTGATGCCGGTGAACCTGGCCGCTTCAACCGCCTCGAAGTGCGAGCACCTTTCGATGGAATGATCGTAGAAAAAGACATCGCCCTTGGGGAGACGGTCAGTGCTGATGCGCCGATCTTCAAGATTTCAGATTTGTCGACGGTATGGGCTGACATGATTGTGCCGGCTGAAGCACTGGGCACCGTGCGTGTTGGCAGCAAAGCAATCGTACAGGCTACCGCCTTTGACTCACAGGCTCAAGGCACCGTTTCGTATGTCGGTTCGCTGTTGGGCCAGCAAAGCCGGGCTGCTACGGCTCGGATCAGTTTGCCCAATCCCAATGGGGCGTGGAGGCCCGGCCTGTTCGTGAATGTCCAAGTGCTCTCAGGTGAGGCACAAGTGCCTGTCGCGATAGAGCCTGAGGCGATCCACACCCTGGAGGAAGAGTCAGTGGTATTTGTGCGCCACGATAACGAGTTTGTTGCACAAGCTGTGACGACCGGCCGCCGCGATGCCAACTCGGTGGAAATTGTCGAAGGGTTGGAAGCGGGTACGTCCTACGCCGTGAAAAACAGCTTTGTCATCAAATCCGAGTTGGGCAAGGCTAGCGCCTCGCACAGCCACTGAGCAGGGGAGACGCCGTGTTTGAACGCATCATCCGCTTTTCAATCGAGCAACGCTGGCTGATTATCCTGGCCGTACTTGGAATGGCCGCCCTGGGTATCTATAACTACCAGCGCCTCCCCATCGACGCTGTGCCCGATATCACCAACGTACAAGTACAGATCAATACGCCCGCACCCGGGTATTCGCCGCTAGAAGTGGAGCAGCGCATCACCTATCCGCTTGAAACGGTCATGGCGGGAATCCCGAAGTTGGAGCAGACCCGTTCTCTGTCTCGCTATGGGCTGTCTCAGATCACCGTGATCTTTGAAGAAGGTACGGACATCTATTTCGCGCGCCAGTTGGTGAGCGAACGGCTGCAGGGAGTCAAGGACCAGCTTCCAGATGGCATTGCACCGAAGCTCGGGCCTATTTCGTCGGGGTTAGGCGAAATCTATTTCTGGACTGTAGAGGCGGATGAAGGGGCGCTGAAACCAGACGGCACGCCTTATACGCCAACAGACTTGCGCGAAATCCAGGACTGGATCATTAAGCCTCAGTTGCGTAATGTGCCAGGCGTCACCGAAATCAACACCATTGGCGGATACGCCAAGGAATACTTGATCGCGCCCGACCCGGTCAAGCTGCGTTCTTACGGGTTTACCTTGCAAAACCTGCTGGACGCCGTCGATCGGAATAACAGCAATTTTGGGGCCGGCTATATCGAGCGGCGTGGCGAACAATCGCTCGTTCGGGTGCCCGGCCAGGTGCAGTCCGTGGAGCAAATCGGCCAGATTTTCATCGCCAACGTGGACGGCTCCCCGATTCGCATCCAGGATGTCGCGACGGTGGGTGTAGGCAAAGAGCTGCGCACCGGCGCGGCTACCGAAAACGGTCGCGAAGTCGTGCTGGGTACGGCATTCATGCTGATGGGTGAAAATAGTCGAGCGGTTTCACATGCAGTCGACAAAAAAATGCAGGAAGTGAACCGCAGTTTGCCCAAGGGCATCAAAGCAATAACGGTCTACGACCGCACCGTGCTTGTAGACAAAGCGATTGCCACAGTACAGAAAAACCTGCTTGAAGGCGCGATTCTTGTCATCGTGGTGCTCTTCCTGTTTTTAGGAAATATACGAGCGGCCGTGCTGACAGCCCTGGTCATTCCTTTAGCCATGCTATTTACTTTTACGGGCATGGTGACAGGCAAGGTCAGCGCGAACCTGATGAGCTTGGGCGCGCTTGATTTCGGCATCATCATCGATGGGGCCGTGGTGATTGTGGAGAACTGCATAAGGCGCCTGACGCATGCACAAGCTCACCACGGACGGTCTTTGACGCTTTCGGAACGACTCCATGAGGTATTTGCTGCTTCGAAAGAAGTACGCCGTCCATTGATATTCGGACAACTCATCATCATGATTGTCTATCTACCCGTCTTCGCCCTGACGGGCGTTGAAGGCAAGATGTTCACTCCGATGGCCTTTACCGTGGTGACGGCGCTACTGGGAGCGATGATTCTTTCGGTCACGTTCGTGCCAGCTGCCGTTGCACTGTTCATCGGTAAGCGCGTTACAGAAAAAGAAAGTATCTTCATTCGTGCCGCAAAAAGGGCCTATCGTCCCGCTCTGGATACCGCCTTGGCCAACAAAGCGGTCGTCCTGACCGTTGCAATTGTTGCCATCATCCTCTCAGGCCTCATCGGTGCACGCATGGGAAGCGAATTTATTCCAAGCTTGAACGAGGGCGACTTCGCCATTCAAGCGTTGAGGGTGCCAGCCACCAGTCTGACCCAGTCCGTAGAGATGCAGCAGCAGCTGGAACGCAAGTTGATCAAGGAGTTTCCGCAAATTGAGCGCATTTTCGCCCGTACTGGCACCGCTGAAGTGGCTTCCGATGCAATGCCGCCCAATATCTCGGATGCTTACGTCATGCTTAAACCGAAGGACCAATGGCCCGATCCAAATTTGTCCCGAGACGAGCTGATACGTCAAGTGCAAGAGTCTGCGGCGCAACTGCCCGGCAGCAACTACGAATTCTCCCAACCGATTGAGCTGCGATTCAACGAGCTGATTTCGGGTGTGCGATCAGACATAGCAATCAAGGTCTTTGGTGACGATATGGAGGTGCTGAACTCAACGGCTGCGCAAATCGCGCAGGTACTGGGGCAAGTGCCCGGCGCATCGGCTGTCAACGTTGAGCAGACGACGGGGCTGCCGGTACTCACCATTGCTATTGACCGCGCTCAGGCGGCACGTTTTGGTCTATCGATGCAAGAGGTCCAGGATGCTGTGGCGGTAGCCGTCGGAGGACGCGACGCGGGAACGCTGTTTCAAGGAGACCGGCGCTTTTCGATTGTAGTGCGGCTGCCCGAAACACTACGGGGCGACATAGACGCCATCAAACAACTGCCTATTGCGCTGCCAGCCCGTGATGGCGAGGTGGTCAACCAGATTCCGCTAGGCTCGATCGCCACGTTGGAGACGACCGTCGGCCCGAATCAGTTCAGTCGTGAGAACGGTAAGCGTCGGGTGGTCGTTACGTCTAACGTGCTGGGCCGCGACATAGGCTCATTCGTCGCTCAGGCGCAAGAACGAATGCAGGGTGAGGTGCAGGTGCCCGCTGGGTACTGGGTGGAGTGGGGTGGAACGTTCGAGCAGCTTCAATCGGCCACATCGCGGCTGCAAATCGTGGTGCCTGTGGCCTTGTTGCTTGTGTTCATCCTGCTTTTCATGATGTTCAACAACATCAAGGACGGCTTGCTGGTATTTACCGGCATTCCTTTTGCATTGACCGGCGGCATCGTGGCGCTTTGGCTGCGAGGTATTCCGTTGTCTATTTCAGCAGCGGTGGGCTTCATCGCCCTGTCCGGGGTGGCAGTGCTCAACGGTCTGGTGATGCTGTCCTTCATCCGAAGTTTGCGCGAGGGCGGGTTATCGCTCAACGCAGCCATTCTTGAAGGCGCGATGACTCGGCTGAGGCCCGTATTGATGACCGCTTTAGTGGCCTCTTTAGGCTTTGTGCCTATGGCTCTGAATACCGGGACTGGCGCTGAGGTACAGCGGCCATTGGCCACCGTGGTTATAGGCGGCATCATATCGTCGACTCTGCTGACCTTGCTGGTGCTACCCATACTGTACGAGTTGAGCCATCGGCGTGCCGCCGCGCGGGAACGCGAGGAACAATAACTGGAGGCCAAGATGGCCGACAAGATAAAGGCCAGTTGAGTAAACACATGTCGCAGAAAAAGTGAACCTTTGGGCTGATCGGCGTTGCCATAATAGGTGTCGCCGTCATTCTCTACAGCACGCTGCGGCCATCTGGTCAGGCATTCATCGATCCTGCAGATCAGACCCTTGTGATGCAGGGTAGGGTGATTTATGCAAACAATTGCGCGGCGTGCCATGATGAATCCCTGCAAGGGCAGCCGAACTGGCGTGAGCGCATGCCCAATGCAGATTACCCCCACAGAAGGAAGTTACTTCGCAACGGCAGAACTAAGCTACGCCTGGCATGCCGATGAGTGTGCTGGGTGTGGGAAAGCTCGACGGCAATTTGGTTACGGGTTGTTTTTACCGAGCGGTCCGAATGCCACTACGATGAAATGCGGCATCCTGACTATTGTGTTGCTGAAAGTCGATTCCAATTGCGAGTTGTATCATCGACCTGCACCTCTAAACGTGGCAAGATTGATCGGAAAGGGCGCGCAAAATCCCGCATGAATTGGTAGGCGCAGTGATCGCACATTCTTGCCGCAATAACACCAGATGCTCTTTTAATTGCATTAACTCGTCGACGCGCACTTCCACCGCGCGGATATGCTCATCAAGCAAGTCATTCACGTCGGCGCAATCCTCAGTAGGCGTATCACGGTACTGAAGCAAGGTTCGTACTTCGTCCAACGCCATGTCGAGCGTACGGCAGTGCCGGATAAATTGCAGGCGTTCAATATGCTGCTCGTCATACAGACGATAATTGCCATCGCTGCGAGAAGGCTCCGGCAGCAGACCCTCCTTTTCGTAATACCGAATGGTTTCCACCGTTGACTCCGTACGTTTGGCAAGCTCGCCGATTCTAATTGGCATGATGGTCTCCTTTGTTTGAAACACTAAAGTTACTATAGACTTTAGCAGTCAAGAAATCAAGATCTGACCTGTTGCGGGGTGAAATCAAAGCGCTTGACTCTGAAGCCACTAGAGGCTTTCTAATACCTGCATTCAAAGGAGAAATTCTTATGCGGTTTCATATTGAAGATATGACATGCGGCGGTTGCGCCGGCAATGTCGTCAAAGCCATTCAGTCAGTCGACCCGAACGCTGAAGTCATCACCGAGCCGCCAACGCGCAGCGTGCAAGTCACCTCGTCAGCGACAAGGGCACAGCTTGAATCGGCCTTGTGTCAGGCGGGTTACCCACCGCGTGGCAGCGATGCTCCGATCGCCAAAAGCGTGGCTCCCATCCCCGCACAAGAAATGCCTCCGGGCCTCTCCATGCAGGTACAGGGCATGGACTGCGCAAGTTGCGTCGGCAAGATTGAAACGGCGCTGGCACGCATGCCCGGCGTTTCTGATATCCGGCTGAACTTCGCCACAGAGAGGCTCGAACTGACGCTGGCGCCCGAATCGCCCACCCAGCTTGGTGACATCAAAAAAACCATTAAGAGCTTGGGCTTTGGCGTATCTGCCAGTACCGACCAAAGCGCTACGCCAGGCATCGGCACGGACGATCAAGCCGCCGCACCCCAGCTGCGTTGGTGGCAAACTAGAAAGGGCAAGCAGGTCGTGGGCCTTGGCATTCTGATGGCCACCGCCTACGCTATCGCGCTGTTTTTCCTGAATTACGGGACCTGGGTGTTTGGTGCAGCCGTGGTTGTCGGCGTCTTTCCCTTTGCACGCAAAGCGCTTGCGCTGGCCAAGTCTGGCTCGCCCTTTTCGATCGAGACACTCATGTCCGTGGCCGCGCTTGGCGCCCTCTTCATCGGTGAAGCCGAAGAAGCGGCGGCTGTCGTATTCTTGTTCTCGGTCGGTGAGTTGCTGGAGAGCGTGGCAGCCGGTCGCGCCCGTGCCGGCATTAGGGCCTTGGCGTCACTGGTTCCGAAAACGGCGGTTTTAATCGATCCACAAGGGGGGCAACGCGAGGTCCCTGCAGCCTCGTTGGACGTGAACGACCATGTGCTCGTGCGCCCCGGGGACCGGGTGTCCGCCGATGGCGTGATTATCCAAGGCGCGTCCAGCCTTGACGAGTCGCCCATCACAGGCGAGTCCATACCTCTTGCGAAGGCGGCAGGCGACAATGTATTCGCGGGCTCGATCAACGTCGATGGGGTGCTCCAGATTCGCGTGGAAAAGGCTGCCGCCGACAACACGATTTCGCGCATTATCCATCTGGTTGAACAGGCACAGGCCTCTAAGGCACCCACCGCCCGTTTCATTGAGCGGTTCAGTCGTTACTACACGCCGGCCGTGATGGCTATTGCCGCGCTGATTGTGGTCGTTCCACCACTGGCGATGGGCGGGGACTGGGGAACCTGGCTTTATCGTGGCCTGGCGCTGTTGCTTATTGCCTGCCCCTGCGCACTCGTGCTGTCTACGCCGGCGGCTATCGCTTCGGGCTTGGCTGTCGGGACGCGCCGCGGGCTACTCATCAAGGGCGGCAATGCCTTGGAAACCATTGGTCGGGTAAGTACGATCGCGTTTGACAAGACAGGCACCCTGACCGAAGGCAAGCCGCGCGTCACTGACGTGGTTGCCTTCACATCAGGGCGCGAGGACGAGATTTTGGCGCTCGCCGCAAGCGTAGAATCCGGCTCGAATCACCCGCTAGCGAAAGCCATTGTGAGCCATGCCGAGGCCGCTAACAGCCTTATCCCCGCTGCTTCGCATGCATACGCCACCGCGGGTAAAGCCGTACATGCAAGCGTAGCTGGCCACAAATTGGCCATTGGCTCGCCGATTTACGCTGCCCAAGCAGCGGCCCTTACACAAGGACAACGCGCACGCATCGAAGCGCTGCAACATGACGGAAAAACCGTTTCCGTTTTGCTGGACGAACAGACCCGTGAAGCGCTTGGGCTGGTGGCGCTACGCGACGAGCCAAGGCAGGACGCACAAGAGGGTGTAGCCGAACTCAAAGCGATGGGCGTGCGCTCAGTCATGCTCACGGGCGATAACCGCCTCACCGCCCAAGCCATCGCCGGCCACTTGGGCATGGAATGGGAAGCTGAACTTCTGCCCCAGGATAAGCTGCGCCTGATCGATGAAATGAAGCGCAGCGCCAAGGTGGCCATGGTGGGTGATGGCATCAACGATGCGCCGGCGCTGGCAACGGCCGATGTGGGCATCGCGATGGGCGGTGGCACCGATGTGGCAATCGAAACGGCCGACGCGGCTCTGCTTAAAAGCCGCGTTACGGATGTAGCCCACCTAGTCGCGCTTTCACGTGCAACGATGGCAAACATTCATCAGAACGTGATTTTTGCGCTCGGTTTGAAGGCCGTATTCTTGATTACCACTGTGCTGGGCGTCACCGGTTTGTGGGTTGCCGTCATGGCCGATACGGGCGCGACGGCAATTGTCACGCTTAATGCGTTACGTCTGCTGCGTTTCAAGGGAGCGGCGGCGACAAAGCACCATCAGCCGCGCATGCAACCGGCAAGCGTGCTGTGAACAAACATGAAGCTGATGTTTTGGTTCATATTGATCCTGCCCGGACAGGAATGACATCCGAGCGTTTATGAAAGTTTTCGTTTTTCTGAGGTAACCATATGAAAAGAGTGATTGTTGGCGCTATTGTCCTGTGTACGGGTTCCATTGTCTATGCTGCAGGCCCACACGATACACACGTAGCCGTAGCAGCTCATGCGCAAACCGCACAACACGTCAGCAAAGACGCCGATGGTAGCGCCGAACTGTCTACAACATTGACGGTTTCGGATTGCTGGATTCGGTCGTTGCCAAGGCCGACTCCTTCTGCGGGCTACTTTGTGATAAAGAACGCTGGCAATAGCGAAGCAAAGCTCGCCTCCATGTCTATTGCCGCTTTCGACCAGGTGTCCTTACATCAAACGATCGATCAGGACGGGAAAATCAGGATGGCCGTGGCTGACGCTGTTTCGATCCCTGCTGGTGGCGAACTGCAATTTAAGCCGGGCAGCTATCATGCGATGCTTGAAAAGCCTACTCAAGCGCTTACTGTTGGTACCGAAGTCGAAGCCGATTTTGAGTTTCAATCAGGGGAAACAGCGAAGGCGCGGTGCGAAGTTAAGCCTGCCAACGCTCTCTCGAGGTAGTGCCTATCCTGGCGATAAATCCAGCGCTGGCCCGACAGTTGAGATGCCCGGATCATGGGCCGCTTCGCATTTCGTTTAAGCGAAGCAGCTGCCAAGGAGGCGCCCTCGTAAAGGAGGTGTACGCCTGAGGTCGGATTGTGGGGGGAGACTCTCGGGCGAAGAGCGGACGGCATAGGCATGCCCCTTGCTTGATGTCCCACCTCTAGCCTTGGAAGACGGGAGAAGTGCTATCTCTCGTATGCGCGCAGCATCTAATAGTGGCTCGCAGTCAGCAATGTAGGGATGACCTTGATATGTCCGACGAACGTAAAGGCCCGCTCTGTACCGTCTAGAAGTCTCGGTTAAATCTCATCAAGATACGTGTCCATGTATTTTTTGAGATGTACACGTATTTTTATGAGCGATTCTCTTTGTGTAGTGAGTTCCTCGCAGAGCCCCCGACGCCGCTATCCGGTCGAGTACAAACGTCAGGTCGTGCAGGAATCGATGTCCGCTGGCGCGTCGATCGCACGGGTTGCGTTGGCGCACGGCATCAATGCCAACCAATTGCACAATTGGCGCTGGCAGTATCGGCGTGGCGACTTCGGCCCAATTAGCCAAGGGCCGTTGCTGCTGCCGGTGCAGATAGCGGCGCCACCGGTATCCACACCGCGCCAACCGGCCAAGATAATTGACGGGCAAGATAGGCCGGCGATCTCTGGCGTCGAACTGATCTTCCCAGCCGCGCGTGTCGTGATCCATGGCGCAGCAGACTTGCCTACGTTACGCTGCCTCATTCAGGCGCTACGAGAATGATCGGCTTACCGGCAGGAACCCGGGTCTGGCTGGCAGCCGGTGCAACCGATATGCGTCGTGGCTTCGATGGCCTGGCGGCAACGGTGCAGGCCACGCTGCTTGAGGATCCCTTTAGCGGTCATGTGTTTGTCTTTCGTGGGCGCAAGGGCGATCGCATCAAGGTGCTGTGGTGGAGCGGCGACGGCATGTGTCTGCTGGCAAAGCGCTTGGAGCACGGTCATTTCGTGTGGCCCAGTGCCGAATCAGGATCCGTGCATCTGACCCCCGCGCAGCTATCGATGCTGCTCGAGGGGATCGACTGGCGTCGGCCCGTTCGCACGCATAAACCGACTCAGGTCTAGCGTTAATAAAACGCTTGAGAGCCGCATATTTATTGGTCCTTCAGCCTTTTATTCATAGAGAAAACAGTCGTTATTTAGTATAATAACGGCCATGCTCAACCGCACCCAACTGCCCGACAATATCGACGCCCTGAAGGCGTTGCTGTCGGCCAAATCCGCCCAGATCGATGCCTTCGAGCAAGAGCGCGCGGCGTGGCAGGTAGAGCGCGAAGCCCTGCGTCAGGATAAGCAGGGCGATCAACAAGAAATTGCCCGTCTGACGCTGTTGCTCGATAAACTACGGCGCGCCTTGTTCGGCCAGAAGTCTGAGAAGCTTGCGGGCCAAATCGATCAATTGCAGCTCGAACTCGAAGAGCTGCACATTAACCAAGGCGAACGCGCGCAAAGCATTGAATCGGCCCAAGCGCCTGCCTTGCGCCCCGCGCCGCAGCGTCGGCCATTACCCGAGCACTTGCCGTGCGACGTGCAAGAACATCTTCCCAAAGAGCCTGCCTGCCCCGACTGCGGCGGCGCGTGGACGCGCTTGGGCGAGGACGTGAGCAATGTGCTGGAGCACGTGCCGGCCAGCTTTAGAGTCGTTCGCCATGTGCGCCCACGCCTGGCGTGCAGTTGTTGCGAGCGGATGGCGCAAGCGCCCGCGCCCAGCCGCCCCATTGCCCGCAGCTTCGCGGGGCCGGGGCTATTGAGCCATGTCATGGTCAGCAAATATCTGGACCATCAACCGCTGTACCGCCAGTGCCAGATCTACGAGCGCGAGAACGTGAGTTTAAGTGAGAGCACCGTCGGTGACTGGGTCGGTGGGGTGCACCAATTGCTGCGCCCTTTACTGGAGGCGCTACGCCGCCACGTCTTTAGCGCCGGCAAGCTGCATACCGACGACACCCCGATCAACGTACTTGCGCCGGGAACCGGCAAGACACGCCAGGCGCGCCTGTGGGTCTATGCCCGCGATGATCGGCCCAGTGGCGATACGACAGCGCCGGCCATGTGGATACGTTACTCGCCCGATCGGCGCGGCATCCATCCCCAAACCCATTTGAAGGATTACACCGGCATCTTGCAGGCCGATGCCTTCGCGGGCTACGACAAAATTTATGAATCGGGCCGCGTGCTAGAGGCCGGTTGCTGGGCGCATGCCAGACGCAAGTTCTACGACATCCATGTTAAGAGTGCCACGCCCATTACGACGCACGTGCTTGATCGGATTGCCGCACTCTACAAGATTGAGTCCGGCATCCGCGGTAGCCCAGCGGACGTACGGCGAAGGGCTCGTCAAGAACACGCCAAGCCCATCGTCATCGCGCTGCATGCCTGGTTGCGCGAACAGTTGACGACCATCTCGCGCAAATCGAATACGGCCGACGCCATCGCTTATGCCATGAATCAGTGGCAGGCACTGGTGCGTTATCTGGACGATGGCCGCATTGAGATCTACAACAATACCGCCGAGCGAGCGTTGCGCGGGGTAGCCCTGGGCAGGAAAAACTACCTGTTCCTAGGATCCGACGCGGGCGGTGAACGCGCGGCCACGATGTACAGCCTACTTGGCACCGCCAAGTTAAACGACATCAATCCCCAGGCGTATCTGCGTCACGTCTTGACCGTGATTGCTGACTATCCGGTCAATCAAGTCGACGAGTTGTTGCCCTGGAATGTGAACCTGCCCAGCGTCTCAACGCAATAGATCAGTTCCACGACTCGTGTTCAAGAGGGTCTGTCGACAAATCCCAAATCGTCGAGTGGTATTGCACCTCAAACCATTCCTTGAACATTTTACGGGTTCGGCGCTTAGGCCATAGCGAATCGTCAGTAAACCAACCGTGCAAAAACGTAGCGAACAGATTGCTAAAGCGCTGCAACGCCCACTGTTCGGCTTGCTCTGGGGTGTTGACCGTTCCACCTGCTAACAAATAGACCTCTTGCTCCTGGCGCAATTCCTCCAGCGTCAGTCCTTGAATCGGTTGCGGATCAACGCTTATGATCCAGTCTAACGCCGGTTGCTTGGGCAAAATGATAATTAAATTGCGATTGATGGTCTCATGATCCATATCGGGCCTAAATGTCGGTAAGAGGTGAAGGCCGATTTTAATTGTGAATGGATTGTTGAGCCCGCGCGGTCAAGACGGTACAGGCCGGAGCATTACGATTGATGGGGTGAAGGTGCCCCATCAACCATTAAATCCGTATACCCAAAATATTTAGATAGTGCGAGAGCGTGATTCGCCTTTTGTCGCCGGATCGGCTCTGATTAGAATCGTTAAATAAGCAATTGGCAGCACTGTATGCAGTGCTGCCGCTCTGGGGGAACGTATTGTTGCTGCTGTGCCTGGTAACCCATCACGAAGTGGATGGATAATCAAGCCATTAGGCACTGTCTTTACGTCGCCTTATCCGACTTTTACCTTACCGATCATGCCCGCCTCCATGTGACCAGGAAGAAGGCAGGCAAAGTCAACGGTTCCGGCCTGAGGAAACTGCCAGACGAGACCACCCTTTTGGCCAGGATTGACCGTGATCATATTGGGCTCAGCATGTTTCATCCCCGGCATTTTTTGCATCATGGCGGCATGCTCTTTGAGTTCTGCAACGGAGCCGATCACCATTTCATGAGGAATCTTACCGTTGTTTTTCATGAAAAAACGGACCGTCTCGCCAGGCTTGACGTTGAACTGGCTTGGAGAAAAACGCATGGTGTCGTCCATGACGAGTTCGATCGTACGCGTGACCTTGGCGGCATCGCCAGGTTGTCCCACAGCTGAATCGCCGTGGTTCATGCTGGACATATCATGGCCTTGCATCATGGTGCCGTCTTTCATTTCATGACCTCCACCATGGCTTCCGGCGGCTAATGCCAGGGCGGGTAACGTGCTTAATATCAGTACAGATAGTGTCTTTTTCATGAAAACCACTTTTGGATAAGGGAAAAATAAGAGCATCAGGCTTGATGTTCCCTGGTACAACAGTTAAAACCGAAAGCTCAAACCGGCCACGAAACGGGTTTCCTGCTTGGAGTCGCCCGCCGCGCGCGCGTAATCCGCCGTTTTTCCGAATTTGCTGGACCATTCCACGCCAACGTAAGGAACAAACTGACGCGTGACTTCGTATTTGAGACGCAAGCCCGCAGTACCGTCTGTCAGGCCGCTGCCAATGCCCCAGCGTTCATCGTCCTTGCCGTGGAAATTCACTTCCACGCTTGGTTGAAGGTAGAGCTTCTGGGTAAGCAAGATGTCATACTCCGCCTTCAGCCCCAGAGCGGTTCGTCCGCTGGGGCCGACATAGGCAGTGGCATCGACTTCAAACCAGTAAGGCGCAAGCCCATTAAAGCCGAATGCCAGCCATTCTCGGTTTGGCGCGCCCTGTGCATGGTCGAATCGTACGCCCAGTTCCGTATTCCAGAACGTTGAAACCGCATGGCGCCACAGGAGCTGCGTCTCGGATTCCTGCAACTTGCCGCTCGCCACTTCGCCCTCCGCTTTAATGACGGCGCGGTTATAGGTGCTGCCGTACCAGGCCTCCCCTTCGTAGGCCGCCCATTCTTCGCCTCGCGCCCTGACGTACTCCAACCGGTCGAAGTAGACCGAACCGAAGTTGTGCATGTCCGACATGATCAGCGCATTTGAGGGTGGTAATGCATACTTGCCCGCGTTACGCACGTAGCCATCGGAGTAAGCATCCGGATCGCGGGCATCGGGTGGCGCCGATCCGCCTTGCATCTGCATATCGCCGTGGTCCATTTCTCCACCGCTCGTATTCATTGCTCCCATATCGTGAGCAGGCGCAGGTGGCGCTGTGTTGGCTTGGCCATGGTTCATCCCCGGCATGGCCTCTGCTGGCTTAGGCGCGGAGGTTGGCTTCATATTCATGGTGCCATGGTCCATGTCAGGCATACTCATTTTGCTGTGATCCATGCCAGGCATGTTTGCTGCATCGGCAGGCGCCGAGCTGGCCGGCGTGGCGGTATGGGCACTATGGGCGTCATGCGTTTGGGCGTAGGCAAAAAGCGGAGTGGCGCCGAGCGTTGCGATGGCGACTCCAAGAATGCGTTTTTTTGTATGGGTATTCACGGTCAAGATTCCCTTTTTCTCGTTTATTGAGCTCATGCCACCACCACTTCGCGAAACATCCCCGCATCCATATGCAGCATCAGATGGCAGTGCCAAGCCCAGCGACCCAGTGCATCGGCGGTCACGAGAAAGCTGATGCGTTGCGCCGGCTGCACCGGAATTGTGTGACGGCGAGCTTGGAAGCTGCCGTCGGGGGCCTCCAGCTCACTCCACATACCGTGCAAGTGCATCGGGTGCGTCATCATGGTGTCGTTGTGCAATATGACTCTGACCCGCTCGCCGTAGCGGAAATGGACTGGCGTCGATTTTCCATATTCAACGCCGTCGAACGACCAGGTATAGCGCTCCATATTGCCGGTGAGGTGCAGCTCGATTTCACGCTCTGCACCGCGCGGATCCATCGCGCCACCCACGGTGTGCAAGTCCGATAGCGTCAATACTCTGCGGCCGTTGTTGCGCAGCCCAATGCCGGGATCGTCCAGGTTGGTGCGCGGCATGTCGACCCGCATATCGATACTTGGGCCATACTCGGTCTTGGCGTGGCGCACTTGGGTGCTCGCGCCGGCTGCTGCCATCGCGCCATGATTCATACCCGTCATGCCCGCGTGATTCATTCCCTGCATGCTGCCATGGTTCATCCCTGCCATATTGCCGTGGTCCATACCGCTCATCGGCGACTGACCAGACGCGCCATGGCTCATTCCCGACATTCCGCCACCCATGGCACCCATCATGTCCGCCATGGTGAGCCATTCCACAGGGTCAAGCGCGGGCACGGGCGCCTCGAGACCAGCACGCGTAGCCAGCGTGCCACGGGCATATCCGGTGCGGTCCATGGCCTGCGCATAAACGGTGTAAGCGTCGTCCTTCGGCTGCACCAATACGTCGTAGGTTTCTCCTGGCCCGAACCGGAACTCATCAACGGTTACCGGTTCTACATTGACGCCGTCCGCCTGAACAACTGTTAACTTCAGCCCTGGTATGCGCACATCGTAGAAAGTGTTTGCTGCGCCGTTGATAAAGCGCAGCCGCACACGTTCTCCAGGTTGAAATAGCCCAGTCCAGTTGCCCGCTGGCGTTGTGCCGTTCATCAGGTAAGTCAACACGTTGGCCGATAAGTCCGCAAGATCGGTCGGACTCATGCGCATCTCGTTCCACATCTTGCGCTTATCGATAGCCGCTTTTAGGCCATCTCGCGAGGCATCCTGGAAGAAATCAATGGCGGTGGGTTGGTTGTAGTTGTAGTAGTCGCCTTGCATCTTGAGTTTGGACAGGACTCGCATCGGGTCCTCGTCGGTCCAGTCAGAGAGCTGAACGACGTACTCCCGATCCGCGCGTATGGGGTCGGTTTGTGCCGGGTCGATAATGATCGCCCCATAAACGCCGGTCGCCTCCTGCATGCCAGAATGGGAGTGATACCAGTACGTGCCGCTTTGTTCGACTTTAAATCGGTAGGTAAACGTTTCCCCTGGGGCGATGCCCGCAAAGCTAATGCCTGGCACGCCATCCATTTGGAAGGGCAGGATGATGCCGTGCCAATGGATGGAGGTGGCTTCCTTCAGGCGGTTCTTGACGCGAATAGTGATCGTATCGCCTTCGCGCCAACGCAACGTTGGGGCAGGGAGCGAGCCATTCACCGTCGTCGCCATGCGTGGATTGCCGGTGAAGTTGACGGGCGATTCACCGATCTCCAGGTTGAACTCGGTCCCCGTCAGCACAGCGGCTGAGCCGGTGCTCGTCTTGGCGGACGGACTCCCAGCAGCTCGGGCAAAGGGCGATAAGCCCAACAATACGCCGCCGGCCGCTAGGCCCTGAACGAATCGGCGACGGGGTAGAATAGGTAGTGCAAGCGAGGACGGTAGCAGGTGTTTCACGTGAGCGTATCCCAAAGTCGAAAGAGGCAGACATCAATCATCCTTCGATGATCAAAGCCTCAAATTAAATTGATGACTAGCACTTTAACGAAATGTGCCTGTCGGCCCAATGACGCCGGCATTACATTTTTGTAATGCATAGGTATTCTTCAGGTTGGGCCGTGTGGTTGCATTTTCGATACTGGCAGCAGGGAGGCACTTAAGCGTGTAACGCTCGCGTTAAGTGCCCATCATCCAAAACATCATGGCTCCCATGCCGACAAAAGCAAAAACGGCTATGAGTCCAATCGCCGCCAGTGCGATCACAATGATTTTTATCAGTTTATTACTCATGAAACTACTCAAATTGCTTTACGCTATGTGAATGCCAAACGATACGATGTCAGGAGATTACTTATCGAGCGTCGTGCCACCTTTAGCAATCTGTAGCCAGGTCGCACCACGATCTTGGCTGACATAGACGCTACGCTTGAAGGTCGCGATCGCAAGTTCTTCGTGGCGGGTAGGGTTTTGAGCAATAAAGGCCACCGCGTCTTCATCTAGTGGGGGAAGCTCGATTTTTTCTATAACTCCGCCGTCCTTCAGGTCCATGCGACCCAGCACTGGAGTATTTGCATAACTACTGACCCAAAGGTGCTCGCCATCCAGATCGAACCACAGCGCGAGTACCTGCGTGCTCCGAACCAATGGCTCAAAATGGTTGCCCGCGTCACGAGATAAGTACAATCCGTCGGTAGCGCCCACGGCAACGACGTTGGCATCGCGCGGGTGCACCGCCAAGCTGTTAACTTTGGCCTTCAAGCCGTTAGCTGTTGCTCGCGTCCACGCCAAGCCGTCTGTTTGAGTCATATACAGCCCAGCTTGGGGCATCCGGCTATTAGGCCCATAATTCAGAACATACACCGCATTGGTTTCATAGCTCGTGGCCAAGGTATGAAAATCGGACTCTCCTTCCAACCCCAACTGTCGCCAGGTTTTTCCGGTATCCGTACTTTTGATGAGGCCGAACGGATTAATTAGCTTCGAGCCTGCTGCTGGATGCCCGCTGCTGTAAAGCGCCTCGCGGGTGGCGGCAAACCCCATATAATCATGCTTAGGCCCGGTCATCTTTGACCATTGCCCATCGACATACGCTGCGATGCCATGATGGCTCGGGATCAGCAACTGTTTACCGTCTGTGCTATAGGCAAGCCCGTGCACGTGCGTGAGTTCAATCGGCGCAGCCTGTGCCAAAGTCATTATGGCTTGTACATCGGCTACGGATGGATCGGTACTTGCGGTTGCTACGCCGATTCCGCCGAACATCAATAGCGTGCCAACGCTTGTTGCCGCCAGGCTGGTAAAAATCGTTTTAGAACTCATCACGTGATATCCGTAAATCTAAGTGCTACCCCATCAGGAGTCCGCTATGGGTAGGGTAGGACGGCTGCGAGCCGGCTAGTCTTTGAGCGGCGAGTGTCCGACCGATGGTATGGAGGGAGCTTGGTCGGCTTGGGTTTTTCCCGCCCTTTGGTCCTTGTCGCAGGAGTGCATACCTTTCATCATGAAAAACATCATCAAGGGACAAATTAGAAAGAACAAAAATGGGGCGCTGGCGGTAAGCCATTCACGGGCGGTGGGAAAAGTCGCGTACGCCACGGCAATGGCGACAGCTAGGCCAAGAGCCGCCTTCAGCATGGTTTTTACATCACATTTCATCATCGTTTCCTTCAAATAGGCAGGTTGCTTCAGATCTACCCGACAGTGATAAAGGGGTAGTACCCAATGCACTGTAGCGAACCCAGGCTGTCAGTCCGATTACGCTCTCATTACATATTTGTCATGTTTGCTCACTGCTTGATCGTGATGATGAAATTTTTCGTTACTGTCACAGAAGTAGAGATGGTGTCCTCTTGATTGCCTGGAGAAACTCGGACAATAATTTAGTAATACGGGTAAATATAGCTAAGGGCTGGCTTGACATTGCTACCGTAGGAAGGTTTAAGGTGTCTTTTACTTTAGGAGAGTGCAATGATTGAGTTTGAAGTGAAGGATATGACGTGTGGCCATTGCGTGGATACGATCGCTCGTGCCGTTAAGGAAACCGTCCCGACGGCATCCGTTCACATTGATCTTTCCCAACATTTGGTCCGTGTGGAGGGGTCATCCAATCTGGATGTCATCGAACGCGCCATTCGAGAGGTCGGATATACGCCGGTGCTCAAGGCTTAATGGGTCAGATACATTAAACGGACTGGCCCTGATTTTCCCAGTTCACTTCGACCTTTTCGGTTAGGGGGTAGGTCGTCTTCAATCAGCGCTCAGTGAGCCATTTACTCAAACACTTCTACGCATTTTCGACACGCTTCGGCGCGATGCTGATAATGCTTCATCTGATGCTGACTACATTCTTGAACGCATGCTTCGCAGATGCTCGCACATTCCTGCACAACGTTTGAGCAAATTCACCGCCGCTCCGCTGTTCAAGAGAAACTTGTCTGCAATCGGCAGATTACAATTTTGTAATTCTCCAGTCATCGTGCTGTCAGCTTCGCGCGGGTAGAGTCTTGCTATGAATTCTGACGATGCCGGGTCAGAGCGCCGCCTTTGATTCAGGCGCAAAACAGAAGGAATTTGCAGGAGTGACCCATGAAACTACTCGTCGTTGAAGATGAGATAAAAACCGGCGAGTATGTGCGCCAAGGCTTGATGGAGTCTGGATTTGTGGTCGATCTGGCTCGTACGGGCCTGGACGGGCATCACCTTGCGCTGACTGAAGACTATGATTTGATCATCCTGGATGTCATGCTGCCGGATGTTGACGGTTGGCGTATTCTTCAAGCCTTGCGCGAAGCGAAATCGACTACACCAGTATTGTTCTTGACGGCGCGCGATAGCGTGGAAGACCGGGTCAAGGGCCTGGAGCTGGGTGCCGACGATTATTTGATTAAGCCTTTTGCTTTCTCGGAACTGCTCGCGCGAGTGCGTACCTTACTGCGCCGAGGAACCATGTCAATCTTTCATGATCAATTGCAAGTGGCCGACCTCGTGCTGGACATCCCTCGTCGGCGAGCAACGCGGCAAGAGGTACTCATTAATCTAACCAACAAAGAGTTCGCGTTGCTCGAACTGTTGGTGCGCCGCCAAGGCGAGGTATTGCCACGGTCCCTGATAGCCTCCCAAGTATGGGACATGAATTTTGACAGTGATACCAATGTCATTGACGTGGCGATTCGGCGCCTGCGCGCTAAAATCGACGACGCCTTTGAACCCAAGCTAATCCATACCGTTCGCGGCATGGGTTACATGCTTGATGTCAGCAGCGCGAACTGAATGATGGCACGTCGTCCCGTGTCCCTGGCCCTGCGCCTGACGATATCCATCGGAGCAGTCATAACGGTGGTGCTTCTTACGTTTGGATGGATGGTCGAACGATCCATTAATAGCCACTTTGTTCAGCAGGATGTTGATGAACTTAATGCTGTTGTTCAATCTCTGGCGAAGTCACTTTCCGGACCGCCAGCCAGTCAAGAACCAAATGCGCTGAGGCAACAGTTGGCCGCGGCGATATCAGGTCACCATAATGCGCAGTTTCGCATTTCGGACCTTACCGGAAATGTGATTTACGCTACGCCTAATTCGAATCTTGATGGTTTTGCACGATTGGCTCCCATTACGGACACGATAGATCTTGACTCGGTAAAAATCTGGCGAGATAAGGGACAAACCTACAGAGGTGCTGTTGTGCAGCTCATGCAAAAGGGCTTTCCAGACGGAAAGCCCTTAACCATAGCGGTTGCCACCGAGATCAATTTCCATTTGCACTATCTTGAAAGCTTCCGTAGCTACCTGAGAATTATTACCGTGGCGGCGTGCTTGATTGCGATTTTGGCGACATGGTTTGCTGTTTATCAAGGCCATGCGCCAATTCGACGCATTAGCCAGGAAATCAGACGCATTAGATCAGATCAATTGCATATCCGACTCGCCCCTGAGACAGTACCAGTCGAATTGACCGAGTTGGCGATGTCGTTTAACGACATGCTCGAGCGAATTGAAGGGGTCTTTCGACGGCTCTCCAATTTTTCGGCTGATATCGCCCATGAACTGCGTACCCCGATCACCAATTTGAAGACACAAACGGAAGTTGCCCTATCCCAAGCACGTAGCATTGAGCAGTATCGCGAAATTCTGTATTCGAATCTGGAAGAGTACGAACGTATGGCCAAAATGGTCGCAGATATGCTGTTTTTGGCGCAAGCCGATAATAACCAGCTCAAACCTGAGCTGGTCAGTGTGAATCTGGCTGCGGAAGTGCAAGGTCTATTTGATTACTTCGAGGCATGGGCTGAAGAACGCTCTGTTTCATTGATACGCGAAGGACCAGTCTTACGTATTCAGGGCGATAGCTTGATGATACGCCGCGCCCTGACCAATCTTTTATCTAATGCCATACGCTATACCCCTGAGGGGCGCGCAGTCACAGTTTCACTAGCAGTGAACAGCAACGATATGGTGATTATTTGTGTAAAAAACCCGGGGCTAATGATTAATTCCGAACATCTTCCCAGATTGTTTGACCGATTTTACCGCGCGGATCCTTCACGCCAACGTAAGGGCGACGGAGCCGGTTTAGGCCTAGCCATTGTCAAATCGATTATTGACACACATGGCGGCACCATTACTGCAAAAAATGAGGATGGGCAAATAGTTTTTGAGATCAAACTTCCTCGGGATCGAGATCGCGCGACTTACAACAGTTAACTATTAAGTAAGTAGATCGACTGGCGGTTCTGAAAGGTAACTACGCACTGGGCGCTTTAGCGGCGACGTTATCGCCGCCTCCTCGGGCGGATAGTCACCGTTGCCAGCAGCAGCGATCTTATTTACCTTCGGTTGTTTCGTCGCGCTGCGTCAATCTGGTTCGCTCGAATTGCCATGTTGGTGTCCGCCGTGCCCACGCATCAGATGTATCAGCGGACAGGCTGCAAGGAGTAAATAAGGCCACCAACCGGCGATATGCCCCCAATGCTCCCGCAGTAGGTAAAAACCCGTCACTAGGACGAGGGAAATCCAAGCCTTGGCCCCCGGACGCGCCCAAAACGAGGTAGATGGCCGCAGGTGCTCGGGGTCGGACGGATGATGGTTCATGTGTAGGATCTCCAATTGGGATGGCTGAGTCTAGTCTTTCTAGGATACGGGAGGCCATCAGCGTGTTCGGCGAAATATCGACCAACTACTTCGCCAGGCTCAGTGCCCGCAGCAGCATCCCCCGCGGTTTGCTCGAGGGTCGCTGCTAGAGCCCCCCGGGGCGGCTCCTTGAGTGCCTTCCACACTGACTGCGCTGCCGGTCAGCGGCTCAGAAGGGTAGCCCGCCGCCGCGAGAGCCTGTAGCAAGGCAGGTTGTACCGCAGCGATGTCGTCCACTTGGGCGCGCGCCATGCCCCGCGCAAGGTCCACCTCCGCGTTACGCACCCCAGGTATGCTGAGAAGTGCCCGGGTCACTCGGGCGACGCAGGCGCCGCAAGTCATTCCTGCTACCTTAAATTCGATTTGTTCCATACGTTACTCCTTAGGTGTCAATTCGATCCGAAGGGTAGGGTGAGCCGGTAGGTCGCCTCGGTTTCCTCTACCCGGCAGTCCCACATTGCGTTCTGCCAATAACAAGATAAACCTTCCCATCGTGACAAGGTCAAGCAATATCGCTACCGATTCTATCCCGGTTCCGGATAGCGATCGATTTCGGCGCGCTCCAAGCCGGACAGCAGATAGAAACCATATTCCAGGAAAAACTAGCTAGTCGTGTGCAACTCACCGAAGTGCAGATCTACTTTCGACTCGAACAGCGTCGACCACGAGTGGCCAACCGTCGTGCGACAGTGGCTCGTCGGTTGGGAGGCGCTTCTGAAGCCATCCTGAGAACAGGTAAAGCGTCAGTGGGAAGCCATACATTTCCACGAACAAAGCTACAACGAATGCCGTAAACGCCTTGAATGTTCGCCAGTCTCGCCCGGTGGTCGATTTGAAAAAACCGAAAGCGGAGGTCGCAGAGTAGAGAATCACCAGTGACTATAGCCCGTAGGCCGATTCAGCACGGTTAAAACGAGGACAAACGGGCTTCACCAAGCCGTGAATAAGCGCTTTGATGCTTGATCTGTTCGTGGAAGTCCACCTCAAACGAGTGGTTCTGTTTGCTGTGATTACAAAAATGTAATTGTGGAGTCATCGGATTGAAAGGGGCGCTTAAATATATTGAAACCGTTGTTCAGTGCAATTCAGTCCATACCGCGCCGGGCTTGCCGGATTTCAACTTCGAACTAATTAGGAGATGTGCGCATGAAACGACTAACCGAGTGGGTCGTTTCAACGTCGGGCATCTCGAGAAAGATTAAGCAGAGCGGTACGTACTTGAGCCGCCGTTACTTCGGATCGCACGAGGGAGCAGGGAAGTATGACCCACATGGCTCAAGCCGGTTTCGACCGTGCGAACCCAGTGTGCGCGCACGAACCGCCAGTCTAGGCGATGAAGACCCGAGGCGCATCCGGGCCAAACGCAATGAAATTGCTACAAATGTAAGCCTTACGTCGATATCGACTCCTTCCAAAACTGCTCGCCATCCCGGCGCCATTCGCAGAGGGCACTTCCATGTCTATCAACCACACCTCGCCTAAGCGCCGGCGCTGGACTCTCTGGGTCTTCCTAGCGCTGGCAGCGTTTTACCTAATTGCGGAGCACCGTGCTCATCTCGCGGGATCGCTGCGCTGGTTGCCGCTGGGCCTTCTACTGCTGTGTCCCTTAATGCATAAGTTCATGCACGGCGGTCATGGTGACCACGGTCGTGATGATGACGAGAACAAAGCGGATCGCCCGCCCGATGGCGGACATGCCAGTATGCGCGATAGCGCTTCATCGAAGGACAGCTCCGATATATCTTCAGGAAGGCACTGACATGCATGAATCTCAAGGCGAATATGGCCTATGGCTCCTTGCCGCCATTAACGCAGCATTCTTTATCTTCTTCGCTTGGAGCTTTTATAAGCCGTTGACCAGATGGGATTGGCGGGGGTTTGGGATGTTCTCGGCGTTTGTCGTGGCGTTGTTTGCTGAGATGTACGGGTTTCCGCTCACGCTTTACCTGCTGTCCGGCTGGCTGAGCGCGACCTATCCACAAGTAGACTGGCTCAGCCATGACGCAGGGCACTTGCTTGAAATGTGGTTCGGATGGCGCGCCAACCCGCATTTTGGGCCGTTTCATTTGGCGAGTTTCGTGCTGATGGGCGGTGGGTTCTGGCTGCTGGCGTCTGTCTGGCCGATCTTGTACCAGGCACAGCGCGAGGGTCGGGTCGCGCGGGAGGGCATCTACGCACGCATCCGCCATCCGCAATACGTGGCGTTTGCCCTAGTGGTGACTGGATTCTTACTACAGTGGCCGACGTTGATCACGATTATCTTCTACCCCGTGCTGCTGTGGGCCTATGCGCGGTTGGCTCGGCGTGAGGAGCGCGACAGTTTGGCTCGTTTTGGCGACGATTACGCCCGCTACATGCGCGAGGTGCCCGCATTCCTGCCTCGACGCCGGCGAGCTCATGATTCACACGAAGGGGAACTTTGATGCCTGTCCATAAAACAGCGGCGAGGACGCGCACTTGGCCTATTGGCGGCATGGTGAGCGCCGGATGCGCGCGCACCCTAGAGAAAGTAGTCGCGGCCGTACCAGGCGTCACCGCAGTATCCGCCAACTACGCCAATGCGAGCCTGCAAGTGTCCTTTGATCCTACTAGTCTCTCGACTGGGGCGGTCGCCGCCGCGATCAGGAAATGCGGATTCGATTGTGAGGCGGTGGGGCAAGATGCCGAGCCGACGCCAGAAGTTGGGCGTAAGCAGCCGCACAGCGCGCATGCGGAGGCCCATGACGCGCACGCCGGCATGCACCACGGAAACGATTTGCATGCCGCAGCCCGCGATATGCGCCGCCGCTTTCTGGTCGCGCTCGCCTTTGCGATCCCGGTATTCCTATGGTCGCCGATGGGCATGATGGAACCGCCGCCCGTTCCTTTCGGTCTGCGAGAGAATGTCTGGCTATTCCTGCTGGCGACCGGCGGGGTGCTGTATCCCGGGTGGCCATTCTTCGCCGCCGCGGTTCGCTCGCTGCGGCGCGGCGTTCTCGACATGGCGGTGCTGGTGCTACTGAGCGTCGGCACCGGCTACGGGTTTAGTATAGCTTCAACGTTTCTCTTCGACGGTCCCAACTTTTTCGAGGCGTCCGCCGTCCTGCTCACTTTTGTCCTGCTAGGTCACTGGCTCGAGATGCGGGCCCGCGCCGGTGCTTCGGATGCGATGAAGGCCCTGCTGAAGCTCTCACCGCCGCGCGCCGTTGTGCGACGCAGCGGTCAAGAGATTGAGATGGCGACCGCGGAGGTGTTGGTCGGAGACCTAGTGGTCGTGCGCCCGGGTGCAAAAGTCCCTGTTGACGGGGTTGTGACGGAAGGCAGCTCCCAGGTCGATGAGTCGATGCTGACCGGAGAATCCATGCCTGTGCGCAAGGATCCAGGCGCACTCGTGGTCGCTGGGTCGATCAACAAGAGTGGCGCGTTTACCTACAGCGCCACCAAAATCGGCAGTGACACCGCGCTCGCACAGATCATCAAACTTGTGCAGGACGCACAGAATTCCAAGGCGCCCGCCCAGTTGCTCGCCGACCGCGCCTCGCAATGGCTCGTGCTTGCAGCCATCGTGATCGGCTTGGGGACGTTCGCCGTGTGGTTCTGGTGGTTGGGCCAGCCGTTGCTCTTTGCTCTCACGCTCACGATTACCGTTTTTGTAATCGCTTGTCCGGACGCGCTTGGATTAGCGACACCCATGGCGATCATGATTGGGACGGGGTTAGGAGCCCGCCACGGCATCCTCTTTAAGCATGCGGAATCCATCGAGAAAAGCGCCCGGCTGGACGTCGTGATTTTCGACAAGACTGGCACTCTAACCGTGGGCGCCCCGGAGGTCGTCGACATGGCCATCGCAGCGGGCTGGACGCAGGACCGGCTGCTCGCGGTCGCCGCTGCTGTGGAATCGCACTCCGAGCATCCGCTGGCACAGGCCATCCTGAAGCGGGCCGGTCCGATCTCAGAACGCGCCACTGCCTTCACCAACATCGATGGGCAAGGCGCCATGGGTGTGGTCGACGGCGTGCAGGTGTTGCTTGGCAACCGCCTGCTCATGGTAGAACACGGTATCGACCTTGGCGTGTTGGAAGTCGACGCGCAACGCCTAACCGGCGCAGGTCGCACCGTAATCTTTGCCTCGGTCGGTGGTCAGCTCGTTGGTCTTATTGCAATTGCTGACGCGATTCGTGAGACGTCGCGCGCAGCGATCGATGAGCTGCACCGGCGCAGCATAAAGGTCGCCATGATCACTGGCGACAACCGGCCGACCGCCGAGCGCGTGGCTCGAGATCTCGGGATCGATATCGTGCTGGCTGATGTGTTGCCTGGGGGCAAGGCCGACGAAGTCAAAAAGCTGCAAGCGCAGGGTCTCAAGGTCGGCATGGTCGGCGACGGCATCAACGACGCCCCGGCACTTACGCAGGCCGACGTCGGCTTTGCAATCGGCGCCGGTACGGACGTGGCTATCGACAGCGCGGACATCGTCCTGATGCGCAGCGATCCGCACGACGTTGTCCGAGCGATTACCGTAGCCCGAGCGACGCTGCGTAAGATGCACCAGAACCTGGCCTGGGCGGTCGGCTACAACGTGTTCGCCTTTCCGTTGGCAGCCGGCGTGCTGTACCCCTTTACGCTGTCACCCGAGGTTGCTGCTCTTTCGATGTCGGGTAGTTCAGTCATCGTGGCTCTCAACGCGCTGCTGCTACGGCGGGTCCGGCTGGCTCCGCGTAGTGCCGCCGCAACATCCTCTTCCTCGCCTCTCAACGCTGCGGGCTCGCCGCTCGCCCCTGATCGGGGCACTCATGAATAACAATATTGGACCTACTCTCCAGTTTTTAGGCGCTGCGGGCACTGTGACTGGTTCCCGGTATCTTGTGGAAGCCAACGGGCGCCGCGTGCTCGTGGACTGCGGTCTGTTCCAAGGCTACAAGCAGTTGCGTGATCGCAACTGGGCACCGTTTCCCGTCGACCCCACATCAATCGACGCCCTAGTACTTACCCATGCTCACTTGGACCATTCGGGATACGTGCCTGCACTGGTTAAACAAGGTTTTCGTGGCCGTATCCACTGCACCAATGCGACTGTAGCCCTGTGCGGTCTATTACTCCCGGACAGCGGACACTTGCTCGAAGAGGCGGCGCAATACGCGGCGCGCAAAGGCTTTTCCAAGCACAAGGAGCCCCTCCCGCTCTATACCGAGCGCGACGCGAGGCAAAGCCTGCGCCAGCTGCAAGGACACGCCTACGAGCTCGATATCGAGGTCGCACCCGGCATCCAGGCCCGATTCCACCCAGCTGGCCACATTCTGGGCGCCGCCCATATCAGCCTGGATGTGCAAGGCCGACGCCTGCACTTCAGCGGGGACCTGGGGCGGCAACACGAATCGCTCATGAATCCCCCCTCATCGCTTCCCGGCTGTGACGTGTTGGTCTGCGAATCCACTTATGGCAATCGATCACATGTAAACGTGGACCAGGAAGCGGAGCTTGGGCCTATCGTGCGTCGAGTGGCTGCTCGCGGCGGGGTGATTGTCATACCTGCGTTTGCTGTAGGTCGCGCGCAGGCGCTGATGCTGCACTTGGCGCGGCTGCAGCAGCGGGGCGAGATCCCATCGTTGCCGGTCTACCTTGACAGCCCAATGGCAGTGAATGCGACCCGACACTACCACGCGCATCATGACGAACACCACGTATCCAACGAGGACTGCCAGCGCATGTACGAGCTGGCGACTTTCGTCAACAGCGTCGACGAATCGAAAGCGCTTGACCGACGCCGTGTGCCGATGATTATTATCTCGGCCAGCGGCATGGCCACCGGTGGTCGCGTGCTGCACCATATCGAGGCCTTCGGATCTGATTACCGAAACGCGATCCTGCTGTCGGGTTATCAGGCAGGCGGCACGCGAGGCGCCGCACTTGCCGCGGGCGTCCGCACACTGCGTATGTTCGGTCGCGACGTTCCTATTCGCGCCGAAGTGGTGCAGCTGCAGGGATTTTCTGGCCATGCCGACGCCACCGAACTGCTGGACTGGATGCGGACTGCGCCTTCGGCACCGCACATGGTGTACGTCACCCATGGCGAACCGGATGCTGCCGACACGCTGCGGATCAGCATTCAGCGAGAACTAGGCTGGCAAGCGCGTGTGCCGGAACACCTGGAACGCGTGGAGCTGGAGGCAGTGCGATGACTGTATCTGCGTCAAGCCATACATCCTTGCGAGTTACCCGTGCCGGTATTGATACCTATCAACAGCCGATCGCGTATATGCACCGCGATTGCGAAGTGTGCCGCTCTGAAGGCTTTGTTGCCATGACCCGAGTTCGGATACAGGTGGGCGACCGGTTCTTGACCGCAACATTAAATGTGGTGGTGAACGAACAGATTGCCCTTGATGAAGTGGCATTGTCTGAGGCTGCTTGGAACATCCTAGAGCCGGACGTCGACGCGCGGGCAACCGTTCGACACCCTGCGCCTGCCGCTTCGGCTGGAGCGTTGCGTGCCAAGGTCTTCGGGGCGCGTCTGGACGATGCACAATACCTCACGCTGGTAGAGGATGTGGTAGAAAGTCGTCTCTCTGATCTAGAGTTGGCGGCCTTCGTCTCAGCTAGTGCCGGTGAACGCCTCGACCATGGAGAAACCACCGGGTTAACCCGCGCAATGATCTCCGTCGGGCAGCGATTAGACTGGGGGGAGGGCACTGTGTTGGACAAGCACTGCGTCGGTGGGCTGCCCGGCAATCGCACGACACCGATTGTGGTGGCTATTATTGCAGCGCTGGGCTATCTCATCCCTAAAACGTCCTCTCGGGCGATCACCTCCCCGGCGGGTACGGCCGATACGATGGAAGTCATGGCGCCGGTCTCGCTGGACATACCGGCGATGCGCCGCGTGGTCGAGCGCGAGGGAGGTTGCATCGTCTGGGGCGGGAACGTTCGCCTAAGTCCTGCGGACGATGTTCTCATTCGTATTCAACGGCCGCTGGATTTCGACAGTGACGGGCAATTGGTCGCCAGTGTGCTGTCCAAGAAGGTCGCCGCCGGATCCACGCATGTGCTGATCGACATGCCGGTCGGGCCCACCGCCAAGGTCCGCAGCGACAGTTCAGCGGACAGCCTAGCTGCACGTCTGCGCCACACGGCTGAGGCGGTCGGCCTGCAGTTGGGCATCTATCGCTCCGATGGTACACAGCCGGTGGGTGTGGGAATCGGGCCAGCTCTTGAGGCACGGGATGTTCTCAAAGTCCTAAACAATGACGCCGACGCGCCGGCCGACCTCAAAGAGCGAGCGATTGCCTTGGCGGGTGCCTTACTCGAGTTGGCCCCTGGAAGCGCCTCAGGCACCGGGATCCAACGTGCGCGCGCGGTATTGCACTCCCGGCAAGCGCTGGCAAAGTTCCTTGCCATCTGCGAGGCTCAAGGTGGATTTCGAGAGCCTCCACAGGCGGCATTAACCGCCGATGTCGCCGCCCCCTTGGAGGGGCGCATTACAGCGATCGACAATCGACGCCTTGCACGTATTGCGAAGCTGGCCGGGGCGCCGACTTCGCCCGCCGCCGGTTTGGAAACGGCGTTGCGGGTCGGCAATACGGTGCAGCACGGCCAGCCCCTTTTTACCGTGCACGCGCAATCGCGCGGTGAGCTTGCCTATGCTCTGGAGTACGCTAGGATCAATCAGCCATTCTCAATTTCTACGGAGGGCGCATGACCCGAGTTTTGATGCCTTTTCCCGCTGACGCTACCTTGGCTGCTACCATCGCTACACATCTCCAAGCGCGCGTGGCGCCAATAGCTTGGCGGCACTTTCCCGACGGTGAGTCGCTCGTCACGTTAGACGATGACCTCGAAGGGGCGGATGTGGCGATTTTGGCCACGCTGCGCAACCCAGATCCACTGGCTTTGCCGTTGCTGTTTGCGGCCCACACTGCCCGTGAGTTTGGCGCACGCTCGGTCGGATTGATTGCGCCGTACCTGGCCTATATGCGCCAGGATACCCGCTTTCACGGCGGCGAAGCGGTCAGTGTGCCGCTCTTTGCTCGATTTCTGGAAGAGGCCTTTGATTGGTTGGTGACCGTGGATCCTCACCTGCACCGGATCCGGCAACTGCAGTCGTTGTATCGTATTCCCGTCGCTCACGTTTCGGCGATGCCAGCCGTGTCGCGCTGGATCGCTCAGGCGATCCCCGAGGCTATACTGATTGGTCCTGATAGTGAAAGTGAGCAATGGGTATCACGCATTGCCCAAGAGGCGCAGTTGCCCTATCAAGTGCTAAACAAGGAGCGGCATGGTGATTACGACGTTCGCGTCAGCCTGCCGGATCCTTCAGCAGTAGCAGGGCGCATCCCCGTACTGGTTGACGATATCGTCTCATCGGGTCACACGATTCTGGAGACGGTGACGCACTTACAGCGCCTTGCGTTACGCGAAGCGGTGCTAGTCACTATCCATCCCGTCTTTGCCGGCAACGCCTATGAACGTCTGCAGGACGCCGGACTTAAACACATTGCCAGCACCGACACTATCGCCCATCCATCCAACGCGATCTCGGTTGGATCCGACCTTGCGGCGGCCGCCTCGGCGCTAATGACTTCTTCATCGGTTTCCTGGGAGGATACATAAACCAGCATCTCACCTGTTGTACCTCCGATCAACTGGCAGCCTCCGAACGCCAGCGCATCGTAGAACTGGCAGCTGCTCATAGACGGGCCGACCCCGAGTTTGCGCACTGGGCTGCCGGCTATGGCGTAATTCGCCACGATCCGCTTACTCAGATACGGGTGCGCCAGATGGTGGACGAGCTTGTCGCCCGTAGCCGCACGCCGGATGCAGCCACTGCCTGGCGGCAGCTCGCCGCGGCCGACCGTCTTACGAGCGCCGGCATGTGGCTGGTCGCGCACATGACGTACGGTCGCCGCGTGCGTACCGACGGCGCGGCGCTCGACGCGGCCGAATTCAAACCCACACCAGAAGGTCATACCGGCGGCTCACTCAACATGGTGCCCGCGTACACGGGGTACCTCCTGATGGACGCGCTGGACGGGGTGACCCGCGCCTGGATGATGGGACAAGGGCACTGCGTTGCCGCGATCGATGCACTCAACGTGCTGGTCGGCAACATGACTGAAGCCCATGCGGCACGCTACGACCGTTCCGACGCGGGCTTGAGTCGCTTCGTCAGCGACTTCTACGCCTACACGCTTAACTCCGATGGGACGCCCGCCTCGCCGCTCGGTTCTGACACATTGCCCCCAGATTTTCAGCGTATCGATGACGTCGTAATCGCAGTGAAGGCCGGGCGGCAGTTTTTTGGGCATGATCGCACTTTCTGAGGAATATAGATATTCCATTATAAGAAATAAAGGAATTTTTATATTCCATGGTGTTGGGCTGGGAGGTCGCACATAAGTAGTTTAGGGTAGTTTGGTCTGGCTGCTTTGGTATTTGAAAATCGGGTTAAAGTCCCTTTTTTGGCGAAATTTTTCTCCTACACCTCTTTTTTGCGGGTGCAATCTCTTGTATTTCTGCTTGTTTTTGCCGTTTATGCTGCGTTTTTGCTGGCAAAAATCAGTGTGGTGGCGGGGCGGGGCTCATGAAGTCGGCGTTGGCAGCGTCAATTGCTGAGTTTTGCCATGATTCTAGGTCGGTCGAAATCTCAAAGCCAGCACTGGCGCGGGTTTCCGCGCCTTGGCCCTGTATAAATAACTGTAAGCTCTCTGAGTTTTTTGCCTCTTTTTTGGCTTGCGCCCTGGCTTTTATGGTCTTGATTAGCGCGGCGATTTGCTCGCCCGTGCTTTCTTCATCGTGCTCTTTCTCCCAGTGCTTAACCTTCCTGCTGATTAATGTAGGGCGGCTGTTTTTATTGGCTTTGTAAAGAAGGGGCGCTTTGTTTAGGCTTGGTTTGGCTGGCTCGCCGTACCGGTTCAGTTTGCGTTTGAAGAGCTTTGCCACAAGGGAGTAGTCGTCTGTGTGACAGAACTCTAAGTAAGCGTCTTTGTACTCCTCGTAGCTGTCAAAATCATCGATGGTTTTATATTCGATGTCATAGTAGTCTTCCATGCGGAAGGCTGGTTTGTACTGCGTCGCGCCAGACTCCAGGAAGATTAGGTAGTGCTCTGGTTTTGTGGTTTCACTGCCTGTCCCGTGCGCGGCGTGCCAGGCGGCCTTCATCTCGGCTGGGAAACGTTCAGCGCTTGCCTCATCACATGCGCGAAGCCATCGCCAAATTCCGACAAAGTCTGCGCTTGTGTAAAAAGTGCGTTTGCCAATCGCTTTGTTGAAGAGCGATTCAGCCGCTGGTTTGTCGCCTTGGTCGTTTGTTTCTTCGCCCTTTTTTTCTTTTTCTGTGTTGAGCGTTTTTAAGGGGTAGGCAAGTAGTTTGCTGATGTAACTTTGAACGCCGCCGTTGGTGTGTTCTTTCTCTATTTTGATGCGGTGCTCTCGCGCGCCCGGCTCGTCGGGCTCGTCGCTGTATAGAAACGCTGTTTTTAAACAGTGTTCGAGTATGTTCTCGTCTTTTATGCGGATGTAGATGATGTAATGCCTATGGGGCGTGCCGTCTTTATGAGGTTCTTGAGCGCCAAAATAGCTGAATTGGGTTTGGTGCTCATTCATCAGCGCGCGGAAATTTTGCCAGCTTTTTTGCAGCCAGTCGGCTGCTAAGCCGGGTGTGATGGCTGGGTCGAATTTTGGGTTTGGCTCGCTAAAGCCTTTGTTCTTTCCCCATCTCGCCAGGCGCGCGCTGTGCATGCGTGATGGCGGTGTAACGGTCACAAAGAAAGCTATGCACCCAAGTTTTTTCATGCGTTTGGCTTGGGCAAGGATACGGATTTGAAGTTCGTGGAATTGCCTGACGGGCGCTTCGAAAGCGATTTCGAACAGGGTTTTGATTGTGCCGCCAGAACTGATGATGCTGCGGGCAAGCCAGTCGTTCATCATGTCGATCTGCTCGTGCTTTCTGTCTATCACGTATCCTGGCAGGTAAGCTTCGCGGCCTGGGCCTGTGCCCATCTGCTGCAAAATTCTGCTGGTCTGTATGGCTGCTTGGTTTGCCTGGGCTTGTATTTTTTTTACCCAAAACTTTGGCTCGCTTGCTCTTTTATAGAAGCCCTGTGCGTCGGTCTGTTTTCGTTTTTTGTAGTTGATAATGCGCTTCACTTCTTGCAGGTCTTCTTCAAACTGCGCTTGGGCTTCCTTGTCCAGTTTGTCGGCAATTTTCTCTTTGTATGACCAGCCGCGAATGAAAAAATCTTCTGCTAGCGAGTTGGCTAGCGCCCTTGCTTTTTGATAGCTGATGTCGATGGCTGGCGCGGCTGGTAGGGTGTGCTGCTGGACTGCTTTGATTAACTCTGCCGCCTGGTTTGCCCCATTTTTAAAGAGCACTCCTAATAGCTTTTTATTGTGGCGCGGGGTGGGGTTGAGTTTGTCAATAGCGCAGAGCACTGGGGCGGCCTTAAGCGCTGTATGCAGGTTTGTTTTCTTGAGGTGCTTGTGAAGCTCTGCCCTAAGCCTTGGGTTTATCCTAAGCCGATTGCACTCAATCTCTAGGATACTGTGATTGACTTGCGCTCTGCCTTCATCCAGCTCGCTGAGCAGTTCGGCGGTTTTGTCTTTCGCCAACGCAAGCAAAACATTTGTGCTCTCGCCGACGTTGTTTGTTGTTCTGCTGCTTTTGTTTGTATACAATAAAGACATAACGCATTTCCCTTGGATTGTTCCATTGGTTTTGTTTTTGAACCCGTCAAAGTTCAGTTTTTGCCACCCTTGGGTGGATTAAAAGCCCCGGCGCTGCTAACGCTGGGGCTTTTTCTTTTTATCGGTTGGATTTGTGGATTGGTTTCTTGTTCATCAGCGAGACGGCATGTTGAACTGCAAGGGCGGCCTGCCTTTCGCTCTCAAACCTCGTGGCTTCGCTTTTTTTGTGGGTTAGGCCGCCCCCGCTGTCAGAATAGTTGGAACCTCTACAGATGTTAGAGTTTGAATCTCCAACCTGGGGCAGAGAGAAGGTTCCCATGAAGTATTCACCCGAGCGGCGCGAAGCCATATTGGCCAAGCTGGAAGCGCCATACAACCGCACCGTCAATGATCTGGCCTCCGAGGAGGGCATTTCAACAGCCACGATATACAACTGGCGCAAGCAGGCCCGCAACACAGGGCGCTTGCTGCCCAATGCGTCTGCCACGACCGAAGGCTGGAGCTCCCAGCAGAAGTTCAATGCTGTGCTGGAAACTGCTGCTCTGACTGAAGAGGAATTAGCCGAATACTGCCGCCGCCGTGGTTTGTATCCTGAGCAGATCCGTCGCTGGCGCGCCAGTTGCGAACAGGCCAATGACCGGTCTGAGCAGGCTGCTGCACGGCATACCGAGGCGACCAAGGCCGAACGTAAACGTATTCGAGAATTGGAGCGGGAGCTGCGCCGCAAAGATGCCGCTTTGGCTGAAACGGCAGCAGTGCTGGCGCTGCGAAAAAAAGTCCAGGCGATCTGGGGGGACGAGGAAAAATGACCAATGCCACAGATCGCCGTCGAATTGTAGAGTTGGTCAATGAAGCCCGAACGGCGGGAGCGCGTCTGCGTCGTGTCTGTGATGAACTGGGTATCGGCCTGAACACTTACCGACGCTGGTCGGTTCAAGGCTGTGAAGACCAGCGATCCCATGTCAGCCGACCCACACCGTCGCATGCGTTGACTCAGAGTGAACGTCAGGCGGTTCTGCACGCCTGCCACCGCCGGGAGTTTGCCAGCTTGCCACCCGCGCAGATCGTTGCCCGATTGCTGGACGATGAACAAACCTACCTGGCCTCGGAATCGACCTTCTACCGCATCCTGCATGCGGCGGGAGAACAGCGTCGTCGTGGACGCCAATCTGCGCCCCGCCATAAAGGACCGCCACGCCGTCATCGTACCGACCACCCCAACGCCGTGTGGAGTTGGGACGTGACCTATCTGCCGACCTTGGTGCGTGGCCAGTTCTTCTACCTGTACCTGATTGTTGATATCTACAGCCGCAAGATTGTCGGCTATGAGGTCTTTGAATCTGAGAACATGGCCAACAGTTCGCAGGTCATTCAACGCGCCGTACTGCGTGAGCAATGCGGTCACCGTCCTCTTGTCTTGCACGGCGACAACGGTTCGGCCATGAAGGGCTCGACCATCTATACCAAGCTCGAAGAGCTGGGCGTCACGCCATCGCACAGCCGCGCACGGGTCTCGAACGATAACGCCTGTTCTGAGTCTCTGTTCCGTACCTGCAAATACCATCCTGCCTTCCCGGCAACGGGCTTCACTGATCTGACCGACACACGCCAATGGGTGGGGCAATTCGTGCACTGGTACAACGAACAGCATCGCCATAGCGAAATCCGTTACGTCACACCTGCGCAACGCCATGCCGGGCTGGACCACAGCATTCTTGCTCGACGCCATGCTCTGTATCAGGCTGCTCGCGCCCATCACCCTGCACGCTGGTCGGGAAAAACGCGCAACTGGCAACCCATAGGCAGCGTCTGGCTGAATCCAGAAAAGGAAACGACCGTTATCCATGATCAGAATGAGTTAAAAGCAGCATGACTCATGTTCCAACTACCTTGACAGACGCAGGCCGGTTTGGCTTACAAACAAAATTTCTCTCGTCCTGGCGTGCCTGACGGCCGCTAAAAACTCGTCGGCGCTCATTTTCTACACCTTTATATCAGGTCGATTTTTGGAAGGCCGGCTTTGCGCGGGCGTCCGATCCTTTTTGTTTCCTGCCTGGGTTTCGGTGTTGGCGGCTCATCTGGCGCCACTACTACAGCCTGGCGCGCGTCATTTATCCACTTTTGGACGTCTTCCACATGCCAGCGCGCGTGCGCTCCTGGCAGGTTAAGTGGAGGGGGGATTATCCCCGCTGGCGCTTTTCCATGTTTGATTCTCCAAATAGCAGTTCTGAGGGCCTCTTTTCTCATGCCCAAAATTTTGCAGAGCTCGCCTGAGGTGATGATTTGTTGTGTCATTTGCATGTTGATCACTCTTAAAACTTACATGTTTTAATTCTGCGTCATTCCTTTTTCATTTGCAATTCGAAAATATAGAAAAAGAGCGAAATTAATGTTTTTTGATTGCAATTTGAATGGCAAAGCTGGAAGTTAATTTATAAGCCCCCGCAGTAAAAATGCATTTAGTTGTATTTTTATGCAGTGCGATGCAATTTTTGGTGGGCTTCGTCCAACATTCTCAGCATCACGTCGTCCGAGATATGGACGTACCTCTTGAGGCTCTGAAGGGACTTGTGTCCACTGACCCTTTGTATTTGCAACACTGAAAAGCCTAATTCAGCGAGACGTGTGCATGCTTCATGTCTCAAGTCATGCCAGCGAACATCATTGATGTTTAGCGCCCTGGAGATTTCTTTTAAGTAGCGGTACGCGCGCTCACCGTTTAGCGTGCTAAACACTCTATCGTCCAGGGCTGCACCGATGCGCGGCGTGTTGCCCGCCAGCCCGCGCATAACATTTACTAGCTTTAATGACATGGGGATTGATGCGGGTGTTTCTTTGTTTAATGCGCCGGTGTCTCGAATCGTGATTACTCGGCGTTGCAAATCGACGTCGCGCCAGGTCAGTGAAAAGAGTTTCTCGCGTCGCAGCGCGCATTCAATGGCGGCCTGGTAGGCTGCGCTTAAGTAAAGCAAGTTTGATGTTGCGAGCGTTTTAAATTTTTTGTTGTTTGTGAGCGTCACTGTCAGTGTGTCGCGCTCGCTCGCGCGCGCTTGGTATGCTGCTGCGAGTGCATCAAAAGAATGAATGATTTGCTCGTGCTCTTGTTGTGTGAGCCTGCGTTTGCGCTCTTTGCTGCTGCCCACTTTTAATTTTGATGCGGGGTTTTCAACGTGGAAGTCGCGCTCGGCTTCGAGCCAATCGTACATGCTTTTGATGATTTGAACACTGTTGCGAATTGTGCTCTCGCTGCTGCCTCGCGCTCGCTCACTTTTGATGTACGCGCGCATGTGCTTGCGCGTTAGGTCGCCAATCTTGATGCTTGCATAGTGCGTTGCTTGCCATTTTTTGATGCGGTTTGCGTACGCCTTGGCGTTGCTTGCTGCTAGTGTTTCTTTGCGTTCTTCAAAGAATTCTTCAAGTGCTTGGCCGACGGTGGTTGAGTCTGGCATGCGCATATCAACGCGCGCGGCGTGTCGCACTTTTGCATCAAGCGCTTTGAGAAATTCTTCGGCTTCTAATTTTGTGCGGAATGAGCGCTGGCAGCGAAAGGGTTTTTCGCCTGTGCGGCTGCGGCGATAATTGATGCGCCAGCCTGTTGGCGTTTTGAATGGTTTGGTCATGGTCTTGAATCTTCAAAAAAGTTGAACAAGAACTTTTTTGGCTCAGATCCGCAGGTGATTGCGAATGTGGCTCAAAAAGTGACTTAAATGGTCACAAATTGAGCTCAAGATTCAAAACGCTGCAGCCTCAAAAAATGCAAAAAATTGGTCAAAGCCAGTATTTATGCGGGTTTGCGGCTGTTGGTTTTTGGTGGGCCCCCCGAGAGTCGAACTCGGCACCAACGGATTATGAGTCCGCTGCTCTAACCAGGCATGAGCTAGAGGCCCTTAAAAGGTTACACACCAGCCGCTTGCGCCGCGGCTAATGTGCCAAAAACTTAGTTACCCTGCAACAGTGCAGCGTGCTGGTTAATGCCTGCTGCGCCTTCCATGACGAAAAAGCCAAACAAGGCAACGAAAACCAGCGTAATGATTACCGTGACCAGGCCTGCGGAAAACTTGGGTTTGTCATTAGCCATGTGGGGCCTCCGTAAATTAGTGTTGATTGCGCAATGCATATTAAAGGCGGCATTATAACGACATATTTGCGACATCATCATCGCAAAGCACGTAAAAACAGGCCTGCTAAAATCAGATATCAAATTTGAAGCAAAGGAAGGGGCATCATGAAAACAGTTCATCACGTCGGTCGTTTCTTGTTGCCGCTAGGGCTTTTGGCGCTGGCGGCTTGTCAAACCGTTCCTGTCGGGCAAGGTCAGCAGCAGGGCTCGGCCGCGCCTGCGCCGCAAGCCACAACTGAACAGTCCAAACCGGCTGAAACGGTTCAGGCGACGCGTCAAGGTGCGCCCGTGGCTGTTTTCCTGGCCGACACCGAAAACCACGCGGGCTGGCGTGCGGTGCAAATTCAGGCCGGCACCATTTATCTTAACCCTCAACCCATTATTACCCGCGACGACCTCGACGACGTTCGTGCCGGCACCAGTGCCCAGGGTGAAGGTTTGCTGGCGTTGGGTCTGACCGAACTGGGCAAGAAGAAAGTAGAAGATATTACGGCTGCCAATCCAAATATGCGTCTGGCGCTTGTTGTGGGGCGGACGATGATGGCGGCACCGGGCTACACCACGGCCGTTTCAACCAATCAACTAGTGTTTGGTGTAGGCACCGAAGCCAACGCCACGGCTGCCGCACGGGCCATTGCCGGCGTGCCCCCCGAGCCTGCCGCTACAAGTGGCAGCGCAGCCGATTCAGGCAATTAATTGGTTTTATGCGCGGATGCAAATAAAGGTGGCATTTCAGGGTAGCTGGGGTGTAACAACCACAGCAACAGCAATGGCGGTAAATATCACGGTATAGAAAACGCGCTTTTTTGCACCAACCCACGCTGTCCTGTTTCTCTGTCTTACCCGTACCAGAACAACGCCCGCTCACCTTTTCAGGGAGTGGGCGTTGTTTTTTGTCAAAACTGCGTATATAAACCTCGTCTTTGCGAGTCGCGCAAAATAAAATATACGCACTGCGTACATTAAGGGGTTTCCATGTCTGTCTCTCAACAAGTTTTTCTGCGCGATGCTATGCGCCGCCTCAATCTCACGCGTGACGTTTTTGCTGCGCGTATTGGCGTCAAACGTCGTGCCCTCGACACATGGTTGCTCCCGGAAGGGTCGCAAGAAGCCCGCAATATGCCCGAAGTCGTGGGGCGGTTCGTTACCGAAATCGTTGAAAACGAATCGTTGCTGCAAAAGTATGCGCAAAGCGCGCAATCGGGCCCGTTGCGTCAACGTATTGCCGTTGATGGCAAGCACCAGTTGTTGTCCGTTGATCAGTTCTCGCGCGAATCAGTTGAAGAGCTGTTCCGCATTGCTGACCTGATGCAGCCGATTGCGCGCCGGCAAAAGGTGTCGCGCGTACTTGAAGGTGCTGTGCTGGGTAACTTGTTCTTCGAGGCCAGTACGCGTACCCGTGTTAGTTTTGGCGCGGCGTTTTGCCGCCTGGGCGGGTCTGTGTGCGACACGACGGGTTTTACCTTTTCTTCGATGGCCAAGGGCGAATCTATTTACGATACCAGCCGCGTACTTAGCGGCTATGTCGATGCCATGGTTATCCGGCACCCCGACCAGGGGTCGGTAGCTGAATTTGCGCGCGCAACGAATATCCCTGTCGTGAATGGCGGTGACGGCCCGGGCGAACACCCCAGCCAGGCCTTGCTTGACCTGTACACCATTCTGACCGAGTTCTCGCGCTTGGGTAAGTTGCTTGACGGCGCGCATATTGCGCTGGTGGGCGACCTGAAGTACGGCCGTACCGTGCACTCATTGATCAAGTTGCTGGCCTTGTACCGCGGCCTAAAATTTACCTTGGTGGCGCCCAAGGGCCTGGAAATGCCCGACTACATTCTTGAGCAGGTCGGCCGTCGTGGCGGGCACGTGATCGAGCAAACGCATTCGTTGGAAGAGGGCCTGGTTGGGGCCGATGTGATCTATGCCACCCGCGTGCAAAAAGAGCGCTTTTCCGGCGAAGATCTGGAGGGTTACAGCGCCGACTTCCAGGTCAACAAAGCCATTGTCGACCAATGTTGCGGCCCCGACGTCATTGTTATGCACCCCTTGCCGCGCGACAGCCGCGAAGGGGCCAATGACTTAAGCGTTGACCTGAACGATGATCCGCGCTTGGCCATTTTCCGTCAAACTGATAACGGTATCCCTGTGCGGATGGCGATTTTTGCGGTGTTGCTGGGGGTAGAGGGGCTGGTGCAGCATTCGCTACGCGATGTGACCTGGAGCCCGCCGTCGCATATTGGGCCCGACGACAGTATTTTCCATGGGATTGATTAACTCAAAGCCCGCCAGCTTTTTGCACAAGCACTCAGGATAGCGTTTCACGAGACTCAAGCAGACGTCGCGAGTTCTCAATTTCTTTTTGCAGCAGCTCGGCTTCTGGCAATACCGTTCGGTAGTTCGCTGCCATTACCGTGGTCGGCAAGCTCTCTAAAGCATACCGTGCCAAGGCGCGGCCTTTGTCTGCGCACAGGATCAGGCCGACCGGAGGGTTTTCGTCCGGGTAGGCCCAATGCGCCTTGGCATAGTTGCAGTACATGTGCATCTGGCCTACGTCAGCATGGGTCAGACTACCCAGTTTTAGGTCGACAATGACTAGGCAGCGCAGCTTGCGATGGAACAGCAATAGATCCACGCGATACCAGGTCTGGTCGATACGTAACCGGCGTTGTCGCCCAACGAAGGTAAAGCCTTCACCCAGCTCCAGCAAGAAGTCTTCCAGTCGCTGGATCAAAGCTGCTTCCAAATCGGATTCCGAATATTCATCCTTCAGGTCAAGGAATTCAAGCACATAGGGGTCTTTGAGTGCGTCATTGCGCGTGACGGCATCTTCAGGTTTGGCCACCGAGCCTTTGGCTAGCATGGTTGTCTTGTCTTTGAACAGGGCTGTGCGTTCATAGAATTGGCTTCCAATTTGCCGGTTGAGCTGGCGCACGCTCCAGCCGCCGCGTAGCGCCTCGGCTTCGTAAAACTGACGGGCGTGGTCATCTTTGACTGACAGTAACCGGACATAGGCCGACCATGGCAGGGGGAAGACCTGGGACAGTTCTGAGAGGTCGAATTTCCTAGACACCGTCTCGGATTTCTTGGCAGGCGAATCATTTCCTAATTTCCCAGGCAGTGTTTGAGAAATCTCGGGCGGGGGGTATGCGATAAAGAAGCGCCGCATGTTTTCCAGGTTGTCTGGGCTGAATCCGCGCCCGAATCGGGCCGTCAGATCGGCGGACAATCGTTCCATCAACTGCTCGCCGTAACCTGCCCGCCGCCTGCCTTTCTGCTCGGCTTCGACGATTCGGCGACCAATCTCCCAATAGCTCGCAGTCATCAATGCGTTGACGCTGCGCGCAGCTGCCAGGCGCGCCGTATTTAGCAGCTCCACGATGCTGCCGTGAATGCCCGCATATCCAGCTGGTAAAGCGGTAGTTTGCCGTGTTGCCAAGGGCGCCTTCCGTGTCATGCAGTTGTCTCCATAGATCAGGATGCCCTGGCGATCGCCCGCCGTCGATGCGCTAGCAGTTCGGCCGCATTCTCTACAAGCGTGTGGTCAGTAGGAACATAGCGCATAAACATTGCCACGGTCTTGTGACCTGTGAGCTTCATGTCCACCTTGGTTGGCACGTCAGATTTGTCAATGTTGGTAGCTTCCCAAGGAGGGGTGCTGGACTGGAAGCCTCGTCAAGCTTCTGAAGTGAGTTTGTATAAGTTTTTGATATAGCTGCTGTATCGAGTTCTGGTCTAAGTCAGGCAGTTGCGGTGCCTAAGTTGTCGTCAAAAAAAAAGTCCGGCGCAGTCACCTGCGCCGGACTTTTTTTACGTCTACCTGCGAGTTACTACCGAACGGCTTTCTCGCCGCCCAGTGCGTTGATGAGGTCGTCGAGCAATTTGGACAATTCGCCTGTCATAAGCGCAAAGTCGGTGTCGAAGGCGTCGGCATCGTTGGCGCCGGTGACATCGGGGTTTTCTTTGATGACGTCGAGCGGGGCGACGCGTTTGATGTCGAGCCCGTCGGTAAGTACAAACGAGATGCGGTCGGCCCAAGTAAGGGCCAGGCGCGTACATTGCTTGCCGTTCTCAACGTGTTTACGCACTTCGGCAGACTCGAGCGAGTGGCGTACATAGCGAACCGCTGCGCCGCTTTCGCTGGTTGAACGTAATTCGGTGTCTTGGTCGATGCTGAATCCGCCCGGGGCCTCGTCGTCGACCAACCAGCTTGTCATGGCCGAAGCAGGGGACATTTCGGTGTATAGCGGGCTAACGGGGAACGGGTCAAATACCTTGGCCAGCATGCCCAGGACTTCATCGCTTTTGGCGCTGGCCGCCGCGTCGATAACCAACCAGTGGTTGCGGGTGTCGACCCAGACGCGGGTGTCGCGGTACACGCTGAACGCTTTGGGCAGCAGTTCTTCAGTGACCCGTTCTTTGATTTCTTTCATTTGTTTGCGGCCGGGCTTGTAGCCTTGCTGCTCTTCGATGTCTTGAGCGCGAGCGCGAGCCACCTGGTTGACCACGGTGCTGGGCAACAGTTTTTTGTCGGCGCGCAGGCTGAACAGCAGTTGGCCATTTAAGGCGTGGACCAGCCCCAGGCCTTCGGCCGGTGGTACCCAACCCAGGCTTTGCATGTCTTGGCTGCTGCCGGGGCGAAACGCCATTTTTTCAAGGGCTTCTTCGATGGCGTTGACCGAAAGCGACCAGGTGGGGGCAAGACGAAAGACTTTGAGATTTTTGAACCACATAGGGTAGCTGCCTGAACAAGAAGAAAGAAAGCGGGTGATTGTAAGGCCAAAAAAACCGGAATGATCCACCCGTAGATATACCCAGGCGACGCCTGGGTAGATGGCAAGAAACCCATTGTACAGTTGTTTATCTGTATTTTTATACAGTATAATTTGATGCAATAATTCAATTTTTTCCCCAAGGAACCAGCATGGACGCTAAACAAAGCAAAACCGCTTCCGCAGAACGCGCCAAAGCGCTCTCGGCGGCCCTGTCGCAAATCGAAAAGCAGTTTGGTAAGGGCTCGGTGATGCGTTATGGCGATAACCAGGTCGAACACGACATCCAGGTGGTCTCTACAGGTTCGTTGGGGCTCGACATTGCTTTGGGCGTCGGTGGTTTGCCGCGTGGCCGCGTCATTGAAATCTACGGCCCAGAATCCTCCGGTAAAACCACGCTTACGCTGCAAGTCATCGCCGAAATGCAAAAAATTGGCGGCACATGTGCGTTTATCGATGCCGAACACGCGCTCGACGTGCAGTATGCCTCGCGCCTCGGCGTCAATCTGTCTGACTTGCTTATTTCCCAGCCCGACACGGGCGAACAAGCCCTCGAAATCACCGATGCGCTGGTTCGCTCGGGCGGTGTCGATCTTATCGTTATCGACTCGGTCGCGGCGTTGGTGCCCAAAGCCGAAATCGAAGGCGACATGGGCGATTCTCTCCCCGGTTTGCAGGCCCGCCTCATGAGCCAGGCCCTGCGCAAACTGACGGCAAACATCAAGCGTGCCAACTGCATGGTTATTTTCATTAACCAAATCCGCATGAAAATCGGCGTCATGTTCGGCAACCCCGAAACCACCACCGGCGGTAATGCGCTCAAGTTCTACTCGTCCGTCCGCCTCGATATCCGCCGTATTGGCTCAATCAAAAAGGGCGACGAGGTCGTCGGCAACGAAACCCGCGTAAAAGTTGTTAAAAACAAGGTGGCCCCGCCGTTCAAGCAGGCCGAATTCGACATCATGTACGGTGCGGGTATCTCCCGCGAAGGCGAAGTCATCGACTTGGGCGTGCAGGCGGGTATTGTCGACAAGGCTGGCGCCTGGTTCAGTTACAACGGTACGCGTATTGGTCAAGGTAAAGACAACGTCCGCGAATACCTTAAAGAGCACCCTGAGATGGCTTTCGAAATCGAAAACCGTGTGCGAGACCAAATGGGTGTTGTGGCGCGTGCGCAGGCCAAGGCCTACGCCGAATCGGGTGACTCTCCCGCCCCTGGCGAAGACCTTGAAGGCAAGCCCGAAGACTAATCAACCGCATTAGCGTTTGCGCTCCATGGCTGGTTCCCCCGACGACGATTTCGAGCAACTCGCGCCCGACGCGGCTCCCGGTCGGCGTCCGGGTGTTTCACGTACGGGGCCTTCGCTTAAAGCGCGGGCCATCGGCTATTTGTCTCGGCGCGAGCATTCCCGGGCCGAGCTCCAGCGCAAGCTTGCGCCGCACACCAACCCCGACGACCCCGACGAGCTCACCCGCGTGCTCGACGAGCTTGAGCGCGAAAAATGGCAGTCCAATCAGCGTTTTGCGCAAAGTCTGGTACATCGTCGGGCATCTAAAAAGGGTGCGGCCGTGGTTGTTCAAGAACTGCGTCGTCATGGTGTGGCCGACGACGATGTCGCCGCCATCCACGATCAGCTCAAGGCTACCGAATACGATCGTGCCAAAGCAGTGTGGCAACGCAAGTTTGGCGCGCCGCCGGTCGACTCAAAAGAATATGCCCGTCAAATGCGTTTTTTGGCGTCGCGCGGGTTTTCGCCGGCCATTTTGCGCCGTATTCTGGGCGACCTCGACGACTTTCCCGAATAGGCCCGGGTTATGCCAAGCGCCGGGCAGTGCGTTATACTTGAAGAGTTTATCGCCCTACAGCATTAACTAACATTCATGCCTTTGCCACCATCATCTGTTGCTCGCGAGCACGTGCACACACGCTCAATGCGTGTCAACGCATACGCCCGAGACGACGGCCAATGGGATCTCGAAGCCGAACTTATCGACGTTAAAGGCTACGATTTCCCCAAATCGGGTGGCACCATTCACAAGGCCGGGCAGCCTGTGCATCATATGCATCTTCGTCTCACCATCACCGAAGATTTCACCATCACCGATGCGGTTGCGGCCTACGATGCGGCCCCGTACAACGAATATTGTTCTTCCATCGCGCCCGACTACAAAGATATGGTCGGCATGAACCTGCTGCGTGGGTTTCGTCAGGCCGTCAAGGCGCGCTTCGCTCGTACCGAAGGCTGTACGCATTTATCCGAGTTGTCTTACATTTTGCCTACGGCGGCCGTTCAAACCATGGCCGGACGCCGTCGCAAGCAGGCTGAGTCCGATGCATCCCAGGCCGAACAGGGCGATAAGCCGGCCCGGCGTCCGTTTCACATAGAAGGGTGTCATGCCCTTCGGGTCGATAGCCCCATGACCCTGAAGTTTTATCCCCAGTGGTACGTCAAGCCCGGGTCCGATACCGAGCCCGGCACGTCGGAGCCAGGGGGCGCAACCTCTGCCGGCTAGCCGGTGTCATCACAGGCAAGTTTTTTTCTTATTTTTACGTTCTGACAGGTAACAAATGAAAATTCACGAGTATCAAGGCAAGGAACTGCTGAAGAAATTTGGCGTTACAGTGCCGCGCGGGATTCCTGCTTTCTCCGTTGACGAAGCCGTTGCCGCTGCTGAAAAGCTCGGTGGCCCTGTGTGGGTCGTCAAGGCGCAAATCCACGCGGGTGGCCGCGGTAAGGGCGGCGGCGTCAAGCTGGCACGCTCGATCGACGAAGTTCGCCAATTGTCGTCCGAAATTCTGGGCATGCAGCTCGTTACGCACCAAACCGGCCCCGAAGGCCAGAAAGTGCGCCGCCTGCTCATTGAAGAAGGCGCCGACATCAAGAAAGAATACTACGTTGGTATCGTTACCGACCGTGGCACGCAGCGCGTTTGCGTTATGGCGTCCAGCGAAGGTGGTATGGACATCGAAGAAGTGGCCGAGCACAGTCCCGAGAAAATCCTGAAAGTGTTTGTCGACCCGAAAACTGGTCTGACCGACGCCGAGGCTGCTGAACTGGCCCGTGGTATTGGCGTGCCCGAGACATCGGTTGCCAAAGCTGCCGCCGAGTTCCAGAAGCTTTACAAAGCCTACTGGGATACCGACTCTTCGTTGGCCGAAATCAACCCGCTCATCCTGACGGGTTCGGGCGACATCATCGCGCTCGACGCCAAGTTCAACTTCGACTCCAACGCGTTGTTCCGTCACCCCGAAATCGTGGCTTATCGCGACCTCGACGAAGAAGATCCCGCTGAAGTCGAAGCCAGCAAATTTGACCTGGCTTACATTCAGCTCGACGGTAACATCGGCTGCCTGGTCAACGGTGCCGGTCTGGCCATGGCCACCATGGACACCATCAAGCTGTTCGGCGGCGAGCCTGCCAACTTCCTCGACGTTGGTGGTGGTGCAACCGCCGAGAAAGTCACCGAAGCTTTCAAGATCATGCTCAAAAACGAAGGCGTCAAGGCCATCTTGGTCAACATCTTCGGTGGCATCATGCGCTGCGATGTTATTGCCGAAGGCGTTATCGCCGCATGCAAGGCCGTTAACCTCAATGTGCCGTTGGTCGTGCGCATGAAGGGTACCAACGAAGAGCTGGGCAAGAAGCTGCTGGCCGAGTCCGGTTTGCCCATCATCAGTGCTGACACCATGGCCGAAGCCGCGACCAAAGTCGTTGCCGCCACGAAATAAGAATTAGTCGAGGATTTGTAAATGTCGATCTTGATCAACAAAGACACAAAAGTCATTACCCAGGGTATGACCGGCAAAACCGGTCAGTTCCATACCCGCATGTGCCGCGAATACGCAAACGGCAAGAACGCGTTTGTGGCCGGTGTACACCCCAAGAAAGCCGGCGAGAACTTCGAAGGCGTGCCTATTTACGCTTCCGTCAAAGAAGCCAAAGCTGAAACCGGTGCCACCGTTTCGGTTATTTATGTACCCCCCGCAGGTGCAGCTGAAGCCATCTGGGAAGCGGTCGACGCCGACCTTGACCTGGTGATCTGCATTACCGAAGGTATCCCCGTACGCGACATGCTCGAACTGCGTAACCGCATGCGCGATCAGAACAAGACCTCTTTGGTTCTGGGCCCGAACTGCCCCGGCCTCATCACCCCCGACGAACTGAAAATCGGCATTATGCCCGGCCACATTTCGCGCAAGGGTCGTATTGGCGTGGTCAGCCGTTCCGGCACGCTTACTTACGAAGCGGTTGCACAGCTGACCGAACTCGGTCTGGGCCAGTCGACTGCCGTGGGTATTGGTGGTGACCCCATCAATGGTCTGAAGCACGTTGACGTTCTGAAAATGTTCAACGACGACCCCGACACCGATGCCGTCATCATGATCGGTGAAATCGGTGGCCCTGACGAAGTCAACGCTGCACTTTGGGCCAAAGACAACATGAAAAAACCTGTTGTCGGCTTTATTGCTGGTGTTACCGCCCCTCCCGGAAAGCGCATGGGTCACGCCGGTGCGCTCATTTCGGGCGGTGCCGACACGGCCGACGCTAAACTCGAAGTGATGGAAGCTTGCGGTATTCGTACCACGCGCGACCCCTCCGAAATGGGCAAGTTGCTCAAATCGGTGCTGTAATACCCGGCACTCCGGAAAAGGCTCGCTCCGGCGGGCCTTTTTTTGGTGGGTATATTTTCACGGTTTTACTTTGCCCGCTTTGTCGGGTAATCAGGACGTCAAATGGTCGAGTTTTTCGAATCGCTGCACTGGGGTGTATTGTTCCAGATCGTGATGATCGATATCTTGCTCGGGGGAGACAACGCCGTCGTTATTGCACTGGCGTGTCGCAAGCTCGAGGCGCGTCAGCGCTTGCAAGGTATCTTGTGGGGCACCGCAGGTGCGATTTTCCTTCGTGTGGTGCTGATTTTCTTTGCGCTCACGCTGCTCGGTATTCCGTTCCTGAAGTTGGCCGGCGCCATTTTGCTGGTCTGGATCGGAGTCAAGTTACTGATTCCCGACGAAGATCACCATGGCAATATTACGGCCAGCCAATCGGTTTGGGCGGCGGTTAAAACCATTCTGGTGGCCGACTTCGTCATGAGTCTGGATAACGTCATCGCCATTGCTGGTGCGGCCCAGAACACAACGGCCGACCATCAAATGGGCTATGTTATTTTTGGTTTGTTGCTCAGCGTGCCCATTATTATCTGGGGCAGCACCTTGGTGCTCAAGCTTATCGATCGCTTTCCGCTGGTCATTACGCTGGGTGCGGCGCTGCTGGGCTGGATTGCCGGCGGCATGCTGGTAACCGACGTCATTCTTACCGATCAGTTCGGTCAACCAACGTCATTGGTTAAGTACAGTGCCGAAATCGTCGGCGCGCTGGCCGTTGTTTTGGTAGGTAAATTTATTGCGTCACGTAAAGTGGCTACTCAGGGGAAATCACATGGGCCTGTTTAAACAAAAAGAAGGTGACAAAGGACTGACCCTGTTGCAGGGGCTGGGCATTTTGGCGCTGATAGGTATTGTTGCCTACATTGCATTGTCTTATTTCGCAGGTTAATCAGCATATGACAGCATCTCCTCGCAAACTGGTAATTGCGACTCGGGCCAGCCGGCTGGCTTTGTGGCAGGCCTATCATGTGCGCGACCTTCTTCTAAAGCTATACCCCGATTGCGATGTTAGCCTGCTCGAAATGACGACTCGCGGCGATCAGATTCTCGATCGTTCGCTGTCCAAGGTGGGCGGCAAGGGGTTGTTTGTCAAAGAACTCGAAAATGCCTTGCTCGATGGCCGTGCCGATTTGGCTGTGCACTCGCTCAAAGACGTGCCCGTCGAATTGACCTTGCCGTTTTCGCTGGCCGTCATTCTCGAACGTGATGATCCGCGCGACGCCTTTGTGTCGAATCAGTACGCCACTCTGGCCGATATGCCGGCCGGTGCTGTCGTGGGTACGTCCAGCTTGCGGCGCGAATCGCAAATTCGTGCGGCTTATCCGCATCTGCAGGTCAAGCCGCTGCGTGGCAACCTCGACACCCGTCTGGGCAAGCTCGACAAGGGCGAGTTCGACGCCATTATTTTGGCCGCCGTCGGGTTGCGTCGTTTGGGCCTCGAAAGCCGGATCCGGTCGTGTATCGAGCCTGAGCAAAGTTTGCCGGCCGCTGGGCAGGGCGCGTTGGGCATCGAAGTCATGGCCGACCGAGCCGACCTAGCGCAATGGCTGGCACCGTTGCAGTGCGCCCAGTCGGCCGCCCGGGCACAGGCCGAGCGCGCAGTGTCGCGCGTTCTAGGGGGCTCATGCCAGGTGCCTCTGGCCGCATTTGCTCAGCTCGAAGGCGATATCATTCGCGTCGATGCGCTGGTGGCCGAACCCGATGGCAGCCAGGTCATCAGTGCGCAAGGTCGTGCGCCTGTGGCTCAAGCGTTGCAACTGGGCGAGCAGGTCGCGCGCGAGTTATTGCAAAAGGGTGCACAGCCGATTCTCGATCGGCTGCAGCAAGCGCAGCCGCCGTCTAATTAGCGCTTCGCATGAGGGGACTTGATTCGCCCTTGGTTGTGTTAACCCGGCCTGAAGGCAAGAATGCACCGTTGGCCGCGGTGCTTCAAGCCAAGGGCTTGATGGTGTTCGATCTTCCCGCCCTGCAGATACACCCGGCTCAGCCCGATCCGGTCGGGTTTTCGGCGCTCGAAAATTTTGATTTGGTAGTTTTTGTTAGCCGCATCGCGCTTACGTCGTATCAGTGGCAACAGGCGCAGCTTTTAGGCGCATCTGCGATGGGCGGCAAGGGAACGGCAGTATTAGGTCAAGCTTCCGCTCGAACACCACTACAGATGTCGTTCGAACCGACTCGGTCGCAGGGCCACCGCCCCAAATACCTGGCTGCCGTCGGCCCGTCAACGGCGGTGGCGTTGGCCCAGTTCAATCAAGGGCTGTCGGCGCGGATTCTAGCCCCGCCGCAGGGGGCATCGCACGACTCTGAAGGTTTGTGGCAGGTGCTGCAGCCGCATCTGCCAGAAATTCAAAGCGCTTTGATTGTGCGAGGTCAGGCGGGCCGCGATTGGCTAGGCGAACAGCTTGTGCGTGCCGGTGTTCAGGTCGTGCGTCATGCCAGCTATGCGCGGTTGCCTTCCGCCTGGACGCCCGAGCAAGTATTGCAGCTGGCTGCAATGGCCGATCGGGGGCAGCCCACAATATGGCTGTTGACCAGTGTGCACGGTGTCGATGCTATTTTCGATCAGCTGCGTCGGCATCAGCTATTGAAGGTGATGGCCAATGCACGTTTCGTGGCTATCCATGACCGCATTGCCCAGCGTTTAAAATCGCAAATTACGGTGTGTTGCGGCGCTGACGCCCAGCCAGCGGTTACACTATGCGCTACAGACAATGCGTCCATGGCCGATGCCTTGGTCGCAGTGGCCCGATAAGACCGCGCCGGTTTCAAAGGCGCTAACGATTAGAATTTAGCCATGACTGAACCTAAAGCTTCTTCATCTACCGACCAGGCCCCTGGCGATATAGTCCAAGATAATAAAAATACCGCAAAGGCCAATGCTGCAAAGGCAGCTTCCACGCCGCAGGCGTCCAAAGGGCGCAAGGGCTCGGGCGGCACAACGGTCGTCGTGGTATTGCTTGTACTGGTTGTGGTGCTTGCGGGTGTTGCTTGGTTTCAGTACCACTCATGGCAGCAAGCCCATCAGAACATTACGCTGCAGCTTGCCCAAAGCAAGGCGGCGGCCGGGCAGGCCGATCAGCTTGCACGTCAGGCGCAAGCCGTGGCCGATGCTCAAGCTGCGCAATTGGCTCAACTTCAATCGCAGGTGGGCGAACTGCAGTCGCAAATCGGCAGTCTCGATCAGGCGTTTCAGGTACTCACCGACAGCGGCTCCGATCTGGTCTTGCTGAACGATATCGACCATCTGGTTTCTATTGCCAATCAACAAATTTTGTTGGGCGGCAATGTGGCCAATGCCGTCGTTGCACTTGAAACTGCCCAGGCTCGTTTGGCACGCGCCAACCGCCCAGCGCTGGCTTCTTTGCAGCAAACGCTTAATGGCGATCTTGAGCGCCTGCGTGCGGCGGCGACCGTAGACGTTGCCTCGGTGTCACGCCAGCTCGAGCAATTGGGCGGGCTACTCAGTCAGGCCCCGTTGCTGGTTCCCGACGACGCCGCGCCGCAAATAGATACCTCCGAACGCGACGCCGCGCTAAAGCCGTCCCAGGCATCGCCTGAGTTCCATTCTGACCCTAACGCGCCTTGGTGGCGTAATGGCCTGGACGCCGGCGCGCACTGGGCCAATCAGGCCTGGGGCGTGGTACGGCACGACCTGGCCGGTTTTATTAGTGTTCGTCGTGTCGATAACGAATCGGCCCTACTCATTTCGCCCGATCAGGCCGATCAGTTGCGCCTCACGCTTCGTCTGCGTCTTATGACGGCGCAGCTTGCGCTAATGATGCGTCAGCCCGAGGTCTGGAAGACCGAGATGCAGGCTGTTGGCCAGGCACTGCAATCGCATTTCGATAAGCAATCACCGTTAACACAGCGTGCCGCTTTGCTGGCGTCACGTCTGGTCGATACCCCCGTCGATGCTAAGCTGCCAGCACCGGCGCAAACTCTGCAGGTGCTTGAAACCCTACGCCAGGAAAGCGCACAGGCTCTCGAGCGCCGTCGCAGCCCCTCATCCCTCGAGGCACCGGAAGCCGAATCTGTACCTTCACCTGCCGAAGCGCGTTCGCCTGACACGTCCGCACCGGCGCAAACAGGTATGCCAGCATCCGGCCAAGAGCCTGAGCCAGCGTCAGCTCCCGCCCAGACGCCGTCTGCACCCGCCGCTGCCGCGCAACCTGCCGATGGGGCATCCGTATCTGCGGTCCGTTCGGCTTTGGCCGTTGTTCGGGGGTAAGGCATGAGAACCTGGTTCTGGACTCTGATTGTTCTAGCGCTGGCCGTGGCGCTTGGCGTTGTGCTTAAAGAGCATAGTGGCAACGTTCTTATCGTTGCGCAGCCGTGGCGCATCGAACTCTCGCTGACGCTGGCCGTTTTGTTGCTGGTTGCCGCGTTTGTCGTTTTTTATATTGTGTTGCGTGTTCTGGCCTGGTTTTCGTCAGGCCCTGAGCGCTTTCGTTCGTGGCGTGGTTCGCGCGCACGTAAACGCGATCACGAACAACTTGAAAAAGGCTGGTTGCTGGTGCTAGAGGGCCGTTATGCGCAAGCCGAACAAGAATTGTCGCGCTTGCTGGCACGTACGCGTTCCGTCAATACGCGTGTATTGGCAGGTTTGGCGCTGGCGCGTGCCTGCCACCACGAGGGCGAAATCGCCCGTCGTGACGAGGCACTGGGGCTTGCGCAAGCCGCCGCCGCCAAAGATGGCCGCCTGAAAGAAGCCTGGGCTACGGCTGCGGCCGAAATGTATCTTGACCAGAATCGTGCTCAAGAGGCGCTGGGCCTGTTGCAGCCTTTGCACGATGGTAGTGCCAAGCACGTCAATGCGACCCGTTTGCTGCTGAAAGCGCATCAGCAATTGGGTAATTTTGATCAAGTGTTCGAGCTGACCCGTCAACTGATGCGTCGTGGAGCGATTGATCGCGCGCAGGCTATGCCGCTTATCGCGCTTTCCGCGTCCGAGCGTCTGCGTGCTGCCGGTCCGGATGGCTTTCGTACTATTTGGGGCGAACTTAAAGGCGACGAAAAAAACTTGCCTGAAATTGCCTTGGCTGCTGCGCACGTCCGTCAATTGGGTGGGCACGATGAAGAAGCCGGGAAAATTCTTGAGTCAGCCCTGTCGGTTCAACTCGACGCGCGCTTGCTGGCTGCGTATGCGCAGTGTTCGCCTGAACTGGTCAGCCGCCGCATCAATAAAGCCGAGGTCTGGCTGAAAACCCATCCTGACGATGCTGCCTTGCTGACGACATTGGGGCAATTGTGCCTGACCGGTCAGCTGTGGGGCCCTGGTGAGCGCTACTTGCAACGCAGCATGTTGATCCGCAGTGATGCGCGTATTCATGCCTTGTTGGGCAGCTTGTACGATCGTTTAGGCCGTACGGACGATGCCATGACACACTGGCGCCAGGCTTCAGGCGTAACAGGTGCCTTGCTGCCTTTGCAGGCGAGTACTGTGTTGCCGCCGGCCGATACGCGCGCCGACCCGTCATTGGTCGACGTCGATAACCTCGAGTCTATCGAGCCTGTTGTGTCTGATGCGCCGCCTGTTGCAGCCAGTGCAGCCGATTATTTCGACGATACGGCTGCGACAGCCACTCAGCCTGCCGAAGCGGGCAAGTCGTCCCGCTATGCTCAAACGCCTGTGGGGGATTTTGACGAGTATTTTGACAGTGCGCCGATACCCGGGGTCGATGTGTCGCAAACCTCCGACCGTCCCAAAGGTGGCGAGCACCGCTAGGCGGGTAGTTCAAAACAGATTTTTGTTAGCGTATTTCTTATTGTTTAAGGTTTGAAATCATGAGTTTAGATCGCGTGCCTGCGGGCTCGAAATTGCCTGACGAATTCAACGTCATTATCGAAATTCCCATGAATGCCGACCCGGTCAAATACGAGGTCGATAAAGATTCGGGCGCGGTGTTTGTCGACCGTTTCATGCTGACTGCCATGCATTACCCGGCCAACTATGGTTATATTCCAGAAACCATCTCCGACGATGGCGACCCGGTTGATGTGTTGGTTGTTGCTCCGTTCCCCATCCAGATCGGTGCGGTAATTCGCTGCCGTGCCATCGGTGTTCTGAACATGGACGACGAAGCGGGTGGTGACGCCAAGTTACTGGCTGTTCCGGTCGACAAGCTTTACCCGCCTTACCGTCATATCCAGACGCCCGAAGATCTTCCTGCAGAAGATCTGGCCCGTATCCAGCACTTCTTCGAGCACTATAAAGACCTCGAGAAAGGCAAGTGGGTCAAGGTCAAGGGCTGGGACGGCGCCGAAGCCGCCCGCAAAGAGATTACCGACAGCGCTGCGCGTTACGCCGCACAGAAGTAATCGTTAATACGTAAAACGCCTGGGCCCCGTTGCAAATACTAAATTGCAACGGGGCCCAGGCGTTTTTGTGCGTGGTCTGCTTTTGCGGCTAAGCCGTGCACGTTGCGCTTTTGCGGCGCCCCTTGCCGGCGGCACCGCGTATGCCTTTATTCGATAGGCTCGTAGGGCAGGCCGACGTAGTTTTCGGCAATATTACGCAAGCCGGCATCCGAAGTGGTGTAGTACTCAAGTTCGGCCAGTTGCATGCGCTTGCCGAAGGCGTCGTCGGAAAACTTGTGCAGCATCGACGTCATCCACCACGAGAACCTCTCAGCCTTCCAGATACGACGCAGGGCGATTTCCGAGTACTTGGCCGTCAAGTCAGCACGACCTTCTTTATAGACCTTGGTCAAAATGCGATACAAGGTAGATACATCGCTGGCGGCCAGGTTCAGGCCCTTGGCGCCGGTGGGCGGCACGATGTGTGCGGCGTCGCCGACCAAAAACAGACGGCCGAAGGTCATGGGCTCGGCCACAAAGCTGCGCAACGGGGCGATGCTTTTCTCGATAGATGGGCCAGTAACCAGGCGATCGGCGACCTGCTCGGGCAGGCGTGTTTTAAGTTCGCCCCAGAAGCGGTCGTCGGACCAGTCTTCGATTTTGTCGTCGAGCGACACCTGAACGTAGTAGCGACTGAGCATGGCATTGCGCTGGCTGCACAGGGCAAAGCCGTTTTCGTGGTTGGCGTAAATCAGTTCGTGGTCGACGGGCGGTGTGCGCGACAAGATACCCAGCCAGCCAAAGGGGTAGACGCGTTCAAAGGTTTTGATTTTGTCGGCTGGTACCGATTGGCGGGCGACCCCGTGGTAGCCGTCGCAGCCGGCAATGTAGTCGCACTCAAGCTCGAAGGTTTCGCCGTCTTTGGAAAAGGTAATGCGGGGCTTGTCGGTGTAGAAATCATGCGGTTGGACGTCATCGGCTTCGTAGATAGATAGCGCGCCACTTTGCTTGCGCGCGTCCATCAGGTCGTGGGTGACTTCGGTTTGGCCGTACACCATGACCGTTTTGCCGTCGGCGTATTTTTTGAAGTCGATGCGACGCTGTTCGCCGTTGAAGCTGAACGAGACGCCTTCGTGGACCATACCTTCACGATCCATGCGTTCGTTGACCTTGGCTTCGCGTAGCAGGTCGACCAAGCCTTGTTCGAGCACGCCGGCGCGAATGCGGCTAAGGACGTATTCGGGCGATTTGCGTTCAAGGATGACAGTGTCGATGCCCTGTAAGTGCAACAGATGACCCAGCAGCAGGCCCGACGGACCTGCTCCGATAATGGCAACTTGTGTTTTCATTTTTTTCATGATGGCTCCTGAGAGTGCCCCAGTACAAACCTGTGGTGGTCACTGGAATGGCACTATGTTGCGCCTTATGGGCCATGAAGTGAATGGATATTTGCCTATAATAATTGCACTTTTCGAAAATAAATATATGAACTTTTGGTTCAACATACTGAAAAATAAGGAATACTAGGGTGAACCCTAGCTAGTCGCTTGTATTAATGATGCAAAATAACCCGGTTTCATCACAGTCTGTGGCACAGCCGCCGACGGCAACGCTTACGCTGCCTTCGACATCCACACCGCTGGCAACGTCTCGTGTGCCGGTTTACAAGTTGTATGGCGAAAGCGACCAGTGGCTGACGCCGGACATGGTGCATTGCGAGCTGATCGCTGACCGCAGCCGCCTGCACGACTGGGAGATCAAGCTGCACCAGCATCATGGGTTGGTGCAGTTGCTGTACCTGAAGGGCGGGACGGCCCGTGTTGGTCTGGATGATCATGTGCACGATATGCAGCCGGGCCATGTGGTGTTGGTGCCGCAAATGTGCGTGCATGGGTTTCGTTTTGCGCCCAATGCCCAGGGGCATGTCGTGACGATGGCTCACCCCTTGGTCGACACGCTGCTGTCAACGTTGGGTGCGGTCGACAGTGGCTTGCTGGTCCCGGAAATCTACCCGCTCGATGTGGAGATCGACGCCTCAGTAGACCTGGCTTTCTCATTGCTGGATCGCGAGTACCGTGGCGCCGCATTGCACCGGGAACGCCTGATGGAGTCGTTGCTGCAGGGCATTTTTATCTGGATCAGTCGGCAAACGGCTAACAACCGTGTTGGCCAGGCGCGTCCTGAAGATCGTGGGCGTGAGTATTTCAGGCAGTTCGGGGCGCTGATAGAGCGCCATTACGCTGAAGGCTGGTCTGTAGAGCAATATGCGCAGGCCATCGGCATTACTGCGGCCTATCTTAATTTGCTGTGCAGGCAATGGGTGGGCCAATCGGCCTTGGCGCTTGTTCATCAGCGCATTATTCTGGCCGCCAAGCGCGACCTTGTTTACACCACTATGACGGTCAGTGTGGTGTCGTATGCCCTAGGTTTTACCGACCCAGCCTATTTCACGCGCTTTTTCAAACGGCACGTGGGCGTGTCGCCCAAAGCATTCAGGCAGCAAGCCACTAGTATGCTCGAATTGGCAGGTCGTTAAACGCCGCCCGTTTCGGGGCGGCGTTGCGTGCATCACACGGTTTGCTTGTGCGTCAGGCGCGGGCGTCGACCAGTTTGACGGGCGTGAGGGCTTGCAGTTCGTCGAAGCTTAGACCTTCGACGATGTCAATGACACGTGCGCCTTCGGCGCCCAGATCGAACACGGCGACATCGGTATAAACACGGCTGACGCAACCAATGCCTGTCAGGGGGTAGGTGCAGGCCTCGACCAGCTTCGATTCACCGGTTTTGGTGCGCAGATCCATCATGACGTAGGTTTTTTTTGCGCCAATGGCCAGGTCCATGGCGCCGCCTACTGCAGGGATGGCGTCGGGTGCGCCTGTGCTCCAGTTGGCCAGATCGCCTTTAACCGATACCTGGAACGCACCCAGAACGCACACATCGAGGTGGCCGCCACGCATCATGGCGAAGCTGTCGGCGTGGTGGAAGAAGCAGCCGCCGGGCAACAGGGTGACGGGTAGTTTACCCGCGTTGATCAGGTCGTAGTCTTCTTCGCCTTTGGCCGGGGCGGGGCCCATGCCAATAACACCGTTTTCGCTGTGCAAGATGACTTCGCGGTCGGCGGGCAGGTGGTTAGCCACTTTGGTGGGCAGGCCGATTCCCAGGTTGACGACAGCACCGTCGGGGATATCGACCGCTACACGAGCGGCGATTTGGTCTCGTGTCCAGGAAGGAATGGTTTGTTGTTCGCTCATGTCAGAATTCCTTAAGCCGTTTTGAAGCCGGCCGGGCCGGTAGCCGTGCGGGGGACTTTTACGATGTGTTTGACGAAAAGGCCGGGGGTGACGACGGTTTCGGGGTCGAGTGTGCCCAGTTCGGCGATTTCGTGAACCGAGGCGATTGTGCATTTGGCCGCGGTTGCCATGATGGGGCCGAAGTTACGCGCGGTCTTGCGGTAAGTCAGGTTGCCCCAGCGGTCGCCCACTTCGGCCTTGATAAGGGCAAAGTCAGCAAAAATAGGGTGTTCGAGCACGTAATTGCGCCCGTTGATTTCGCGGGTTTCTTTGCCTTGGGCCAGTTCGGTACCAAAACCGGTTGGGGTGAAGAACGCCCCGATACCCGCACCTGCAGCGCGGATGCGTTCGGCCAGGTTGCCTTGGGGCACGAGTTCGAGCTCGATCTTGCCGCTGTGATAGAGCTCGTCGAAGACGTAAGAATCGGCCTGACGCGGGAACGAGCAAATGATTTTGCGCACACGGCCGGTTTTCAGCAGTGCGGCCAGGCCGACGTCGCCATTACCGGCATTGTTATTGACAATGACCAGGTCTTTGGCGCCGTGTGCGATAAGGCCGTCGATAAGCTCGGCAGGTTGGCCGGCACCGCCGAAGCCGCCAATCATGATGGTGGCGCCGTCGTGTACCGAAGCCAATGCGGCTTCGACAGAGGGAGAAATTTTATTGATCATGTTTTCCCTGCGAACATTGTGTTGAAAATTTCTGAATATGTTCGTATATTGAACAAATATTCGTATATAGAACTAACTTCGTCTAGCTTAATCAGACGTGCCCGGGTTGTCAATGTCAGCTCGGGTCGCGGGCACTTGAGCGCAACAGTACCGGTCATTTTGTTTTCTTGGCAGCGACGGGTATTTCAATCAGGTTTTTTATGTCAGAAGCTTCATTACCTATCGATAGCGAGGTATCGGCGGCCGGCGCGGTGCGACCAGGCGACAGCTATGTTCAGTCGTTTGCGCGGGGGCTGGCGGTGCTGCGGAGTTTTGGCGCCAATGCGCCGGCGCAGACGCTGTCCGAGGTTGCGCAAAATACGGGTCTGACGCGGGCTGGCGCTCGCCGTATTCTGTTGACGTTGCTGGCATTGGGTTACGTCACCAACGAGGGGCGCTTGTTCCGTTTGACACCCAAGGTGCTTGAACTGGGGTTCGCGTATCTGACCTCGTTGCCCGTCTGGACACGTGCGCAACCGGTCATGGAGGCGCTGGTTGAGCAGTTGCGTCAGTCCAGCTCGGCCGCCGTGCTCGATGGCGATGAGGTGGTTTACGTGTTGCGCGTGCCGGCCCACAAAATCATGTCTATTAATCTGGGTGTGGGCAGTCGTTTGCCGGCGTATTGCTCGTCGATGGGCCGGGTGTTGCTGGCGGCCTTGCCCGATGACGTGCTTAAGGCACGGCTGGCACAAATGACGCTGACGGCCTATACGCCGCATACGGTTGTCGATCGTGAGCAGTTGTACGAGACCTTGCTGCAGGTCAGGGCGCAGGGGTGGAGTCTGGTGCGCGAAGAGTTGGAACCGGGGCTGGTGTCGATGGCGGCACCCATCCGCGACATGAGCGGCAAAGTAGTGGCGGCAATTAATGTGAGCGGGTCGGCCGACAAAGCCGACGCCCATTATTTGCTTGAGGTGTGTTTGCCGCGCTTGCTGGCGGCAGCCGCCAAAATCAATATGTTGTTGGGCGCGGCCCAGTAAAAATGGGGTGTGTCAGTAAAAAAGCGGTACGGGTCTAAAGACCACGTACCGCTTTGACTTTACGGGCTAAGGCCCGATAACGCCGTTAAATCAGGCGTCGAAGAACACAGTTTCGTCTGGCCCTTGCAGGTAGATGTCGAACGTGTAAACGACTTGGCCGTCTTTCTCGGACTTTTGAGCGACCAGTGTCTTGCGACGACCTGCCCATTCGATCCCGTTCAGCACCGGGTCGGCGGCATTGGCGGCTTCTTCGTCAGAGAAGTACATGCGGGTTTGCAGACCGATATTGATACCGCGAGCGACAATCCAGAGGTTGATGTGCGGTGCCATGGGTTTGCCATGACGACCGGTGACCGAACCGGGTTTGATGGTTTCGAATGCGTACACGCCGCTTTCGAAATCGGACGTGGTACGGCCCCAACCCCGGAAACTTGGGTCGACGGGCTTGTCGGTTTGCTTGTCGGCAGGGTGGTTGTACCGGCCAGCCGCATTGGCTTGCCAGCATTCGATAAGCACGTCTTTGATGATGTGGCCGCTGCCGTCAAATACACGGCCTTCGACACGAATGCGCTCGCCCTTGGTTTCGGGCTTAACCAGCACGTTGCCAAAGTTATTTTCGAAGATATCGAAGCCGGCTTGCTTGGGGGCCAGGCCAATGTGAACGTACGGACCCGCCGTTTGGGACGCGGTTTCTTTCAGGTAAACAGGCGTGTTCGGGTTCATTATTTGGCTCCCTGGATGTGGTTTTCGAACAAGGTGGCGCGCGAGCCGCGAATAGTGATGTCGAAGCGGTAGGCCATGCTGTCGAGGGCCACAAACGCGCCGCGATCCATTTGTGCGATCAGGCCGCGTACGGCGTCTTCGTTGGGAATGGCGCGAACGATGGGGCAGCCGGGGATGAGCGGGTCGCCTTCAAAGTACATTTGCGTGATCAGGCGCTGGGCAAAACCGGTACCAAAAATTGAGTAGTGGATGTGGGCCGGACGCCAGTCGTTGATGCCGTTGCGCCATGGGTATGGGCCGGGCTTGATGGTGCGGTAAAAGTAGTACCCGTTTTCGTCAGTGATGACGCGACCACAGCCGCCGAAGTTGGGGTCGATAGGGGCAATGTATTTGTCGTTTTTGTGGCGATAGCGGCCCGAAGCATTGGCTTGCCAGACCTCGATCAGGGCGTTGGGAACGGGGCGACCGTTTTCGTCGCGCAGGTAGCCGTGCACCAGAATACGTTCGCCAATGGGCAAGCCCGACTTGGCGTAGTTCATGATCAGGTCGTTATCAAGGGCGCCCAGTTCATCGCGCGAAAACAGAGGGCCGGTGATGTCGGACAGATCGTTTTCGATGGAAATGAGCGATTTTTGCGGCGACCGCAATACGCTGGTTTTATAACCGGGGGTATAGGCAGGCGGATGCCACGTGCGGTCACGTTGCAGAAATTCGCCGAATTGGTCGATAGGGGTCGTCATTGAGGGCTCTCCTGGTTGTTCTGTCTGGTCTGACGTGCAGCTCAGTGGGGCCATCATAATGCGGGCTATGGGTGATGTAAATTGAATTAATGACGAATATTTGATAACCTCAGGTTATGGAAAATGACCGATTTCTTCACCGGGTAAGGCTGCGCCATTTGCAGTGCTTTGTCACCGTTGCCCAAGAGCAGAATCTGGGTAAGGCGGCCGAGCGGCTTAACCTTAGTCAGCCGGCGGTTTCCAAGACGTTGGTCGAGCTTGAGCAGATGGTGGGTGTCGCGCTGTTGCGTCGTGGGCGTTTTGGCGCTCGCCTGACACCCGAGGGTGAACATTTCCTGGCGCACGCGTTATCGGTGCTCGAGGCCCTGGACGGTGCAGCTCGTGCTGTGGGCAAAGGCGGCAGCGCTGCCCAAGAAACGGTGATCGTGGGGGCATTGCCCACTGTGGCTCCCGATATTTTGCCGATTACCCTGACGCAATTCCGGCAGCAGTATCCTCAGGTTCGGGTCGAAGTGCTAGTGGCCACCAACAGTGCCTTGCTCGAAAAGCTCAAGGCCGGTGAATCCGATGTGGCGGTGGGGCGCATGGCCGACCCACAAATGATGGTGGGGTTGTCGTTCGAGTTGTTGTATGTCGAACCCCTGATTGCCGTGGTACGAGAGGGGCATCCTCTGTTGCAAGGGGGCTTGTCGTTGTCGCAACTAATTGCGTGTCCGTTGGTGGTGTCGCCGCCGGGTACGGTACCGCGCCATAACACCGAAAATTACCTGGCCGCCCGCGGGCTCAAGCTGCCCAACAACTGTCTAGAAACCCTGTCGGTATCCGTTGCCCGTTTGGTTGTGCTGCAGTCCGACGCAGTCTGGTTTGCGTCTGCAGGTGCGGTGCGTGATGATATTTCGCGTGGGTTGCTCGCCCGGTTGCCGCTGGCATTTGAGGGCACCGAAGAGCCGGTGGGGCTGTTGCATCGGTCTGATGCGGTACTTAGCCCCCCCGCGCAGGCTTTAATGAAAATCCTGCGGGGGGTCAGTCGTCGAGCATCAAACGAATAGTGCTCGATCTGTACTAGGGTTTCAGGCGTTCAAAAATGCCTGGACGGCGTCAGTAAAGGCCTGGGGCTGTTCGGCGACGGCCAGATGCGACGCGTCTTTAAGGACGACCAGCTTGGCGCCAGGAATCTGGTTAGCCATAGTTTCAGACATCGATACCGGCGCGCCTTGGTCCAGTTCACCGGCAATGACCAACGTGGCTGCCTTGACCTGGGGCAGGCGATCGGTGGTATTGACGGTGCCAACCGCATTGCAGCAGCCGATATAGCCTTCGGCGTCGGTCGTTACCAAACGTCGGCGGTACGACGCCACTGTCGCTGCGCGTTCGGCACGGAAGCCCGCATGGAAGTAGCGCTCCATTACCGCGTCGGCGATGACTTCGATGCCTTGGGCTTTGACGGTGGCAATGCGTTGTTGCCATACGTCGCGTACCGCATCGGGGTAGGCCGACGTCGAGTTGGCAATCACCAGTTTCGACACCAGTTCGGGGCGGCGGATAGCCAGTTCTTGCCCCACCATACCGCCCATCGAAAGGCCAATCCAGATCACCGGTCCGCAACCGAGTTCGCCAATCAGACGAGCGGCGTCATCAGCCAGCGCTTCCATTGTGTACAAACTGGCCGGTGCGTCGGATGAGCCGTGGCCGCGATGGTCGTAGCAGACGACGTCGTACTCGGCCGCCAACACGTTGGCCAGGCGGTCCCACATGGTCAGGTCGCAACCTAGTGCATGGCTGAGGATGACGGTTTGACGCGGTTGACCGTTGCGGGCCGGGCGACGGGTGTAGTGCAGTGCCGGTTTGCTTTGGGTAACGTGTTCGTGACCAATGCCAGGGTGGCAGGTATCGGCTGGGTTAAGTGGTGTGAGGGTATAGCCGATTTCTTCGCCGATTTCTTTCAAGATGGCCTGGGCGTGGGTAAAGCCGGTGTTGGCGGCGGGTACGCCTGCATAAATGGCGGTCTGGATGATGATTTCTTTCAGCTCGTCGGGGGTCAGGCGGGTTTCGGGTGTGCCCCCGACCAAGCCGGCGCGTACATGCAGTTCGAACTCTTCCCAGCGGCCTAGAGCCATGGTAATGGCCAGTACCATGGCGCGGCGGGTTTTCTTTTCTAGTCCGGGGCGACCCCAGATTTCATTCCAGGCAAAACGGGTAATCAGTTCCTGGAATTCGGCATTGAAGTTGGTGGCGCGCTCGAGCGAGCGGTCGACCCAGGCGTCGCCCAGAATTTCACGGCGATTTTTCAGGCCGCGTTCAAAGTCGTGATTGGTGGCATCAAAAGTCATGGTGATTCCTGCGGTTCAAGTGTATGTGTTAAGCCAGTTGGGCAAGCAATTGGGGAATAATCGTACGGGCCATGGCGGCGCCGCTGTGGGTAGCATTGACCGGGTCGAAAAGGGCGTCGAGCGCCGAGAGATCAAGCTGGGTACGCAGGGCTTCGTCGGCGTTAACGGCCGCGCGTACCACATCTGACAAATGGGCTTTTTCGGTGACGGCGCGTGCGGTCAAGGTTTCCATCAAATGGTGGGCAGCTGGGCGTCCGATGACGCCGGCCAGGTAAATGGACACCGCTTCTGCGAATATCAACCCTTGCAGGGCATCGATGTTTTGTCGCATGCGTGCCGCGTCGATAACCAGACCATCCATAGCCTCACGCAATGCCGTCAGCGCACCGTGGGCACTTAAAAACAGACCGGGCCATTCGGCCAATTCGGCCTGCCAGTTGCCCAGCCCGCGTTCGTGTTCTTGTGGCATGTTGGCCAGCAGTGCAGCGGCCCGATGCGGCGTGCGGCCCGCGGCGGCCAGCGCAATCATGGAAGAGACCGGGTTGCGTTTGTGGGGCATGGCCGACGAGCCGCCACGCCCCTGGCCCGAAGGCTCGGCCAGTTCGGCGATTTCACCCTGGGCCATCAAGCTCAGGTCGGTGGCGATTTTGCCCAGGCTACCTGTCAGCACGGCAACCTCAAGCCCCAGGCGAACCCATTCATCGCGTTGCGTATGCCAGTTGCCCAGGGGGTTGGCCAGCCCCAGGTCGGCAGCAACGCGCTGGGCTACGGCTGGGCCTTTCTCGCCCATGACGGCCAACGTGCCTACTGCACCGCCCAGCTGCAGCTGCAGGGCCTGATTGGCCAGCGTCTTAAGCTGCGTGCGGCTGCGTACCAGCGGCGCGGCCCAATTGGCGAATTTGAAGCCCAGGCTGGTGACTTGTGCCGGTTGCATGAGTGTGCGAGCCAGTACCGGTGTTTGTATGTGCGTTTGTGCCAGGGTGAGCAAGCGGGCCGCCAGGCTGTTTAATTCGCCGTCGATCAGAGCCAGGGCTTTGCGGGTTACCAGTACAGCCGCAGTGTCGATCACGTCTTGGCTGGTGCTGCCCCAATGCACTTTCGTCGCGGCCTCGGGGTCTTCGGTGGCGACCTTTTGCGTCAGCGCCTTGACCAGGGGTATAGCCATGCTGCCTGCGCGGCGCGCAGCCACAATGATGGCAGGCAGGTCGAATGCGTCGGCCACGCAGTGTTTTTCGATGATGCGCGCGGTCTGGGCCGGAATCAGGCCCTCGGCGGCCTGGGCGCGTGCCAGCGCGGCTTCAAAATCAAGCATGCCTTGAATTACCGCCATATCGTCGAAAACGTCGATGATGTCGGTGGTGGTCAGGAAGCTGTCAAAAATTGGTACGCTCACGGTGTCTCCGGAAATAAAACGGGGCCAACCCTGCGGTTGGCCCCGTTATTGTAGCCCCGTGTAACCGGCGGCCAGGGCAGCCCTGGCCTCAGGCCGGGTTAGCCGACCAGTTTCGGCTCGTCGGAGCCGACCTGTGCAGGGCGGCCTTTTTGACCGACACCTGTATTCAAGACTGCAATGGCCACGCCCAGATTTTCGGCTTCGGCCGACAAGTGCCGAACGGTTTGCCCCAGGTCGTGAACCATGTTGGCGTTTTGCTGGGTGACGGTGTCCATCAGCGAGACCGCCTGGTTGATTTCGGTCAAGCCGGTAGTTTGTTCGACCGACGCGGTCGAGATTTCGGCCATCACGTCGGTAACACGGCGAACGGAGTCAACGATTTCCTGCATTGTGGCGCCAGCGCGAGAGACTTGCTCAGACCCGGCAGTAATGCGCGAATTCGAATCGTCGATAAGGTTTTTGACTTCTTTGGCCGCTTGCGAGCTTTTCAGGGCCAGGTTGCGTACTTCGCCTGCGACAACGGCAAAGCTCTTGCCGGCTTCGCCGGCACGGGCCGATTCGACGGCTGCGTTAAGCGCCAGAATATTGGTCTGGAACGCAATGCCTTCAATAAGGGTGACGATGTCTGCAATCTTGCGCGAGCTTTCGCTGATGCCGTCCATGGTGTGAACCACTTCGCCGACCACCTCACCGCCTCGTTGCGCGATTTTCATGCTTTCGTCGGCCAGACGGCTGGCCAGATGGGCGTTGTCGGTGTTTTGTTTGACGGTTACTGTCAGCTCTTCCATGGCGGCGGCCGTTTCTTGCAGCGATGCCGCGTTGTCTTCGGTGCGTGCCGACAAATGCGTGTTGTTGGCATACAAAACCTGGGCCGTGTGGGCGGTTGAATGCACGCCGACTTCGACATCGTGCGCGATACTGATCAGGCTCTTGCGCATGATGTCGAGGTAGAAATTCAGGTTGTTGACCTCGTCACTTTTGCCTTCTTGCAGCGCAAGCGTCAGATTACCCGCTGAAATTTGTCGTGCTACGCGGGCCGCGTCGGCCAGCGACGTAATGGCGCGTTGCGCTACCAGCCAACCATAGCCCAGCATACCTGCCGTCAGCACGCCAACTGCAGGCCATACGTACCATGCCTGACCCGACGGGACACCGCCTTGCGCGGCGAACCAGCTGGCAATACCAATGGCGCCCAGGCCCATGGCCGACATGCGCAGCAGGCTTGAGCGCAGGCTGTTGTTAAAGGGCATGGCTGCGTAGTCGAGCACGCGCAGTAGCCCTTTACGGACTTTTTGCCCAGCCTTGACGGTATGCCAACGCACCTTGCCTTCGTTGATGTCCTGGTAGAAGGCTTCTGCGGCTTTGATTTGTTCTTCGGTGGGTTTGACCCGGACCGAGGCATAGCAGGTAACTTCACCGTTTTCGACGACCGGGTAGGCGTTGGCCAGCACCCAGTAATAGCTACCATCTTTGCGCCGGTTTTTTACGATGCCCAACCAGGGCTTGCCTTCTTTCAGTGTGTCCCATAGGTCGGCAAAGGCCTCGGGGGGCATATCGGGGTGGCGGATCAGGTTATGCGGTTTGCCCAGCAACTCGTCGCGCGTAAAGCCGCTGACTTCGATAAATGCCGGGTTGGCATAAATGATCCGACCTTTCATGTCGGTTTTAGAAATCAGGTACTGGTCTTCGCGAACAACAGTTTCGATGTTAGTGACGGGCAGGTTTTTACGCATACAGAGAGTGGGTTCCGTTTTTTCGCTACAAGATGTGCGAGGTTATGTCTGAGCAACGTCTAACCCGCGATTGTAAGTGGGTGAAACTGCCTGCTACCCCAAATTAGCCGGGGAAATTGCCCCTTGCTTATGTGATTGACAGTAAAAACCCCTGCCAGATCGTAACCTGACAGGGGGATTAACGACGGCGACGCCCGGTTGTTTAGTTGACCAAAATCAAGCGCCGCCCAGCTTGGTTACGTTTTGGCTTATTTGGCCACTTGGATGAACTGGTTGGTAAACAGATCGTTCAGATCGATTCGGTCGCGAATAATGCCTTCTTTGAGGTAAAAGTCTTGCAGCGCCGACACGCGTTTGGGGTCGAAACTGCCGGTGCGTTCCTGGCCCGAATACACGTTTTTCGCGTAATACGTCAGTACTTGCTCTACAAACTTTTCACGGCCTTTGTACGAGGGCATGAACGACACGTATTCGGCAGTGGCCTGCGCCGGGTTGTCACGGACTTCGGCAAAGGCTTTCAGGGTGGCGTTCAAGAACTTCTGAATAATTTCGGGCTTTTCGGCAATCATTTTTTCAGACGCCATAATGGCCTGCGCCATGCCGGGGAAGTATTTGCCTGTCGACTCATATGTCATGGCCACGCCGCCGTCCTCAACCATGAAACCGTTCTCGGGGGCGCCGATCATGCCAATGGCTTTGCCGGTACCCACCAATTGCCAGATGCCGACCGGGCCGGCCGCTTGCACATCGGTGTCGTCGCGTTTTAGACCGCCTTGTGACAGCACGGCCAGCGTGGCGTAAAACGAGGTGTCTTGGTAAGACATCACCGTAAAGGTTTTGCCTTTCAGGTCGGCCGGAGACTTAATATTGGCGTCGGCGCGCATCATGATCTGGTGCAGGGCTTGGCCACCCAGCAGCGCCACGCCCTTAACGGGGATGCCGTTCTGACGAAGAATAATGGGGGTGTCGCCCAAGGCACCGCCCAATGGTGCGTTACCCGCACCCAGCTGCTTACCCACATCGGCGCCGCCTTTGGCTGTCACGAAATTTACTTTCAGGCCTTGTTGGGCATAGTAATTTTTGTTTTGGGCCAGCATGAAAGGGGCAAAGGCAATCACGCCCGCTGGTGCCGGCAGCAGGTAGGTAATTTCGGTCAGGGGCTCTGCAGCTTGCGTTGGGCCAGCGCCCAGTGCGGTGGCCAGGGCCAGGCATGCCACCGACGCGTTGGTGCGCCATTTAGATAGCGTTCGAATCATCTTGAGTCTCCTTGGTTAACTGCCTGAGGCAAAAAGTTTGTGTTGCGGGTTTGAAAATTAATGAGGGTGTCGCAGATCGCCCAACCGGGCGTAAAACTGCTCCACTTGATGTTGTGCGTTGGTTTTCATGGCTTCATTGCGCGTCATGCAGCTCTGGGCATCTTCGACGGCGCCGGCTTCGCCGACGCGGCGCGAAGCGTCTTGCACAAACTGGCATACCGGTAGTCGTGTACGCCCGAAGTGTTCCAGTACGCGAGTGTCGTGGCCATGCTTATCTAGCAAGTCGCCTAAGACAACCGCATCTTCAATCGCCATGGCACCACCCTGGCCCATAAATGGGGTTGATGCATGTGCCGCGTCGCCTATAAGCAAAATGCTGCCGCGATGCCAGGGCAGGGGAGCCACAATTTCTTCGACCAGGGTGTAAAGCACTTCGGTCTGATCCGACACTTCGTCCAGAAATTGTTTTACTGGGCCTTGAAATTCGGCAAATTTTTCGCGCATGAGCGCCGGCCAGTGACTGGGATCGAACCAGGGGCTGTCGGGCTCGCTGATGGTGCCAAAAATGTAGAGTTTGTCGTGGCTGATGGGCATAATGCCCAGGCGCTTGCCCACGCCCATCAACATATACTTTTTGTTAAGCCAGGACGGGCGCTGATGAACGCTGCGCCACACGCCAAAATGGGTGCTGCGCGGTGCGATTTCGGGGAAGGCCATTTGACGCACCTGAGAGCGGATGCCGTCGCAGGCCAACACCAGGTCGTATTTGGTTTGGCTGCCGTCTGACAACGTTACCGTCGCGCCAGCGTCGGTGTTCTTGTCGATTTGTACGACCGTTGTCGCCAGTCGTATATCGACGCCCAGCGCGCCCAGGCGGCTGGCCAGTACCCGATGAATTTCGCTGCGTTTGATGCCCAGAATGGGCGGGATAGCCGGATCTACCGTGGGGTAGTACACGTCGGTAATGGGGTTGCCCAAGTGGTCAAGGTAAATGTTTTTGCCGTCGTCAATTGCAAAGCCGGCCGCCAGAATGTCGGGCAGCACACCCACCCGCTGCAGTGCAGCCAAGCCGTTGCTGTACACAAAAATGCCCGAACTCTGAAAGCGCCATTCGGCTTGTTTCTCGATGAGTGTGACGCGGATTCCCCGATTGGCCAGCACAATGGCGGCCGAGCATCCGGCGATGCCGGCGCCCACGATGAGTACGTGTTTAATCTCAGCCATGGGCGGCCTCTGTTGTGGTTTCTTTTTCGGCCAGCGCCGCCAGCATGCGGTGTGCTGCGGTGACGGCCTTGTCCGCCTTTAGCGCCATTTGCGGCTCGTTGGCCACCCACGGTTTCATCGCCTGTTGGGCCTGCGCGATATCGACGTCTTCGGTATGAACACGGCGGGTGTCGGCGTCGAGCTTTTGCGAGAACTCGGCATCGTCGGTACGAAAGTTGCGCGACAAGGCAATGTAGTAGTGATGCGAGGTGTCAGTTTCGGGTGTGATGAAATGGTCGGCGCGCAAATCTATTTGTTCTTGATCGTTTTCGTTGCGTACCAGCACGGTTACGTTGTACGGGGCCGTCCATTCGGCCAGCTGGGTGCGATCGACAGGCTCGGCCAAGGTATGCCAGGCTTTATGGGCCGGCGCTTGCGTGGTGTTTTTGAATACTCGGGTGGTACGAATGCACCCCTCGTCAACGTCAATTTGCAATGGGTCTTTTTCAAGACGACGCGCATCAAACCCAATTGTCGAGGCATGTAGAAACGCCACATGCGACAAGTCGAGCAGGTTGTCGTTCATCAGTTCGGCTGCGGCATCAACATGAAAATACTGGACGACTTCGGTGTTCCATTGCGCCGACTCGCGCCACGGCCGGGCGGGTAGCGGCGTGCTGTCGGCTAGTTCGGGCTTGCCTGTAAAAATCCATACCAAACCATAGCGTTCTTGCGCCGGATAACTGCGAATGTGCGACCGCGGCGGGATCACGTCTTGAGAGGGGATATGCACGCACTTGCCGCCGGCATCGAACGTCATGCCGTGGTAGATGCAGCGCAGCGTGTTGCCCTCGACCACCCCCATAGATAGGGGCGCTTGCCGGTGCGGGCACACGTTTTTAAGAATGGCGGGGGCGCCGTCGGCCTGCCGGTAAATAACGACCGGTTCGTTGCAAATAATACGGCCAAGCGGTTGTTGGGCCAGTTCGGCACTGGTGCAGGCAACGTACCAAAAGTTCTTAAGCATTTGAATTTACGCATTTAAATTAATTAACGTTAGCGTGAATTATTGGCCGACTAGCGATACCGGGTCAATCAGGGTTAGCGATAGGTTGTTCCAGACCATGCAGAATCAGGTCAGTCAGAAAGTTGACGTAGCGTGTCTTCAGCTCGGCTGGGTCGGCATCGTCGCCGAACAGCTCGGACAGCAGCGGGCCGGCTGCCGTAAAAAATTCTGTCAGGCCGATTAAGGCGATATGCAGAAAACGCGGGTCAATAGCGCGGATGGGGGCTTGAGGGTTGTCGTGCAACATAGACACCGTGAGTTGCAGGCCGCGCGATGTGACCCGGCCTAACAAGGCTTTACCTTTGTCTTCGGCCGACTTCTGGTAGATCTGGTCCATGACCAGCCGGTGAAAATGCGGGTTGGCTTCAATCAATTCGATCATGCCGCGCAGCCGCGCCGATAGTTTGTCGCCCAGCGGCGAATTGCTTTGCACTGACGGGCGTACGGTGTCGTGCTCGCCCTCGACCAGTTGCTGGGTGGCTGCCGTCAGTAAACCGTCTTTGGTGCCAAAGTAATAGCGAATAAGCGCAGGGTGCACCCCGGCGCGTTGGGCCACCGCTGCAAGCGTCAAGGCCTGCGGTGTGCTGTGCTTTAGTTCTTCAATAGCAGCTTGCACCAGGGCTTCCGGGCCCACCCCATCGACGGCGTCGGGGCGGCCTTTGGCGCGGGGTTTGCGAGGTTTTGCAGGTTTGGAGCTCATGGTTTGGGTGCTTGTGGTGTTGACTTGGATACTAGGCATCAGGTGCAGCCGGTTATTAATTATCTTAAGCGTGAATTAAGGTTGGTGTAAACCGCTGTGGGCTTAGGTATGGCCATCTGTTTGTATTTTTTTCCGGTGATGTGTTGGCCGTAGTCGTTGGCCGGATACTTTTCGCCGGCTCGGCATCTGCGAATTGTTGTGCCCGTATCTATTGGCCACACTAAGAGCCATCTGATCAAAGGGGGCGTTATGACAATGCGGATGCATAAACAGGCGGGCCAGGGCATGACTGAATACATCATTATCGTGGCGCTGGTTGCCGTTGCGGCCATTGCCGTCTATCAAACGTTTGGCCAAGTGGTCAGGTCGCAAACGGCGGCAATGGCAAAAGAGCTTGCCGGCGAAGACGGCACGGCCGAGTCGCAAATGGCACAAACGGCCGCGCAGGCAGCGGCAGCGCAAACGGCTGCCAAAAGTCTCAAGTCGTTTACCGGCAACGCCGGTGGCGGGCAGTAAAGGTGTTGCGCGCTGCTCATTCCGTATCGCGCGGCCCGGCGCGCCAGCACGGGCAATCCATGGTGTTGGGGTTGCTGCTGGTTGGCGTGGCGGCATTGGCGATGATTCGGTACTTTGGCGTCGGGCAGGTGTTGGGCGCGCGGGCCGATCAAACCCACGCGCTCGATGCGGCGGCCTACAGCGGTGCGCTGGTACAGGCGCGTGCCCTGAATCTGCTGTCATTTATCAATAGGGCGCAGGTAGGGCATCAGGTCGCCATGGCGCATTTGACTACGTTGGGGTCGTGGGCCTTGTTTGGCGGGCACGAGGCCAGGCAACTCGTTCAGGGGAACCCGCCGGCCTATCTTATTGCCATGATGTTCGGCGCATCGCATGGGGCGGCATATGCGTCGGCCGATAGGGCTGCCGGGCGCGAAACGGCCGCCGCAGGGTTTGGGGCGTTGGCACAAGCGTATGCCGGCCACGATCGACTGGTGCACGATACTTTGTTCAAGGCCCAGCAAGACATCGTGACGAACTTGCGTCGATCACGTGACGAGGCCATGACCCTGGTGCTCAATCGAAGCTATCCCGACGAAAACTATTCGCTGAAGGTGTCTGATGACGGTCTGGACGATTACCTGGCCCAGCATGGCGGGCTGTCACTTTCGGGCTTCATAACCGACGTTGTTGCCAGATTTGTTTTTCTTGCGCCGCGTAACGAGACAATGCGAAATGCCTGGATGGTCAATCCTCGTTGTCCTCATATGCGTCACGAGCTGCGTCGCAGGGGCGACACCCGGCTCGAATCAGACGGGCGTTGGTCATCGACAGATACGCAGTCTTACCATGCGTTGCGATCGAACAAATGGATAGGTTGTTATTACCGGGAATATGCGATGGGGTGGGGCTGGATTGCGGGTCAGCACGCGACAGGCAACGATATGCCCCACGTGCAGAATCCTCCCGACAACTTTGCTGCGCAAGATTTCTGGCGATGGGTCCACGCGCATACCGATTGGGATATTTTTTCGGGTTCGGCCAACCCGTTGGCAAATTCAAGGGCCGTGTCGCAGCGTCCGCTATGGTCCATGCGTGGGTTGCCAAGGTATTTCGACGTCCGTCAGTCTGGCCAGGCCAAGCCGTTGTATTTTTCGGCCCACCTTGTTCGCGCTATTGCCTCGGGTGAGCGCGTCCACACTAATAGTGCAGCCGAAACGTACTTTCAGCGGCCGCAAGCGCGTGCCGATCGCAGGCTCGAGCGCCAAAATTTGTTTAACCCTTATTGGCAGGCGCGGTTGGCAATCAGTCCGGCATTACGTCACAGCATGAAGGTGGGGCCATGATACGGCTGCCAACACAGGCGCGAGGTCAGGCGCTTGCCGAAGGGGTGGTGGTGCTGGTCGTGCTGTGCGGCTTGTGGGCGGCATCAACCTGGTTGTTTCGACTGCAAGATATGGCCTTGCAGGTTTTGCATGCCAGTCGTTCTGTTGCCTTTGCTGCCACGCGTGGTGGCAGTTTGTCGGCGGCTGCTGATCTGGTACGAGAGCGTTACTTTTCCGGCCCGTCGCATCAGTGGCGTACTCGCGCTGGCGAGTCGTGGCTGCGTTCGGGGCGCCCCGAGTTGTCGGTTGATATCGGTACATTGCCTGCGCTTTCGCCATACGCTCAACCCGGAGCGGGGGCGCATGGCGCCGCAGTGCTGGCCTCATCATTGGGTGTAGGGGATAGTCTGCTGACTGAGGCCGTTGTCCGGTTGCAGCCACGAGCTTTGGACACGGGGGCAGCCCCGTTGTTGGTCGGCAGGCAATCTATTTTGGTGGGGGCTGGCCATGCCATCGATGACGCCGATGTCGTTCAACGCGTCGGTTCATCGGCGGCGGCCTGGTCAGTTGCAACCGCTAGCTCGGTGTCGACGGGTCAAGCGCTTGCATCGGTTCTAGAGCCCCTCGATCGGGGGTGGTCTCGCGCTGTGCCCGATTTAGACTGGCTTTCACCCTGGCATGCTGACGTGCCCGCCTGGCATCTCAAGCCTTCTGGCGGGAGCCCCGGATGATGTCTACACGTCTTTTTATGCGATGGGCGTTTGCCGGCTGCATGTTGTGGGCGACGTCGCCGGTGCAGGCCGGGGCCGACATCATGCGGGTATTTGAGCGTCTGGCTGCGCCCGATATGGTGTGGGAACCTATCGAGCAGGCAACCTTGGGTGGTCAGCCTGTGTATTGGCGGATGTTTTCTGATGCAGGTCCGTTGATGGCAACGGCGGCGCGTATGAGTCAGTTTCCCAATGTGTTTCAGCGGGCGTTGGTCTTGCGTAACAAGGTGGTCTTGTCCGGTGTAGCAGGCGGCAAACATTGGGTTGCTGATCTGACTGCAACGTCCGACGGCGTCAAAGGGGTGCTGTCCATGATGCTGCTTTCGGGGCAGTCATCGACTCAAGAGCGTGCAGCTGTGTTGCCCTGGTTATCGCAATGGGCGCAGTCGCGTTACCGGCAAACCACGCATTCGTCCATGGCTACAACAACGCACGAGGTGCACAGCGCGTCGCTACCACCAGCCACGCTGCGTCGTCTTGTTCAAGAAAATTTGCGTAAGGAAGGCTGGACGGGGTTGTCTGATAGCTCGACCGGAAGTTTGGAGCAGTGGGGCAAACAGAGCGTCAAACTTGTGTTTTCGGCGTATCAGGTTGGTGACGGCACAACGCTTTTCTTGCATGCGGCCGAGCCGTTGCAAGTTGGGGGCGGCTGACATGCAGTTATTCATGCACCGTTTGCCGGTTGCCGGGCGCACGCTTGTGGTGTGGGGGGTGGCATTGGCTTCAGGGGTGTTTGCAGCTTTGGCAGCACAGCGTCATCTCGATCAGAAAGTGCGTCAGCTCGAGGCTGCAGCCTCGGTTCCGACGGTAGCTCGTATCGTAGCCGCATTCGATTTGCCCGCAGGCACTTTGATCGACACCAGCCATCTCGCCACGCGCCAATATCCTCGTTCACTTGTTTCCAGTGATTCCATGCCTCCCGAGCAGGTCACTTACGTGGTGGGTCAAGTCTTGAAGGTTCCGCTCAGGGCAGGCGATGCCATTGGGGCAGCCCACACACGCGGGGCGGGTCCTGCCCCGTTTTCGGATCAGCTTGGGTTAGGGCGCCGGGCAATCACCATGCCGGTCGATGCCATTAATGCCGTCGCCGGTTTGCTCAAACCGGGTGATCTGATTGATTTGTATGTTTCGTTCGATTACCAGCGTCGGCGTATTACCGCGCCCTTGCTGCAAGGCGTCCAGGTGCTGGCGACGGGGCTCGACACCATTGCGACCGACGGCCAGTCTGATCGGGTGGGGTCGGGTAGTTTCGGTACGGTCACGCTCGACACGTCCCCTGAAGATGCCGTCAAGCTGGTGGCTGCGCGGCAAGGCGGTGTGATTACATCCGTTCTGCGCCGGTCTGACGATGCTGATTCCAGCAGAAAAGCCGTGCGAGGTGATCTGGCCAGTTTATTGGGTGTGGCTCGACCTGCACCCCAGAGTTCTTACCCTAAGCGTGCGCCGGTCATTTATGGCAGTACCGGAAAGCAGGCCTTGCCGGGACTGAATCCGACAGTGCCCACTGTTCGCCACGAAAGTGGGGTGTTTGATCTTCCCGATCAACCTCGTTTGGTGCGTGTGGGCTCAGGGGGGGCGACAGATGTCGCATTACACAACGATGTCCCGACGGGCCTTGGCGGGGGTATTCACGGAGTCGCAGTTGATTCTGACGACACCCAAACCGCAGAGGGAGAGGCTCCATGAGTTCTCGTTCCAAGGCCTGGCTATATGCGGGTTGTATCCGTTTTCTTAAATTGCACCGATCGCAATGCGGTGTGCCGGTCTTGGTTGCGGCTTGTCTATGGTCGGTGGCAAATCCTGCACAGGCGCAAGCCGAGCAGCTACTGCAGATGCAGGCCGGCGAGGTTAGGGTACTGGCCATACCCGACGTGGCAAGGGTAGCGGTTGGTGATGGTCATGTGGTCAACGCCATCACTACCGAAGAAAAGGAAGTCATTGTTTTTGCGCGCAACGAGGGCTCTAGCGCCGTGCAGATATGGACGTCTCAAGGTCTGAGATACCGATATCAGGTCGAGGTGGCCCCTGAGGGCGCCCGACAGACCCAGGCAGAGCTTAAGTCAGTGCTTCAAAGGATTCCGAACGCAAAAATTTCAGTGGTTGGAGACAAACTGCTTGTCGAAGGCAGCGATTTGTCGGATGCAGATCGAAAGCGCGTCGAGACATTAACGAAACGCTATCCACAACTCGTCGATTTCACAAGTAGTGTCGGTTGGGATCGTATGGTGCTGCTCGATGTGCAGGTGGTGGAAGTGCCCAAAAGCCAGCTAACCGAGTTGGGCGTCAGATGGGACAGCGAATCGGTTGGTGGTGCCGGGATGGGTGTGGCCTGGGAGGGGGCATCGCGCGGCATTGAAATGCGGCCCGCCGAAGCACCCTTAGCCCTGCCATTCCCGGCCGGAATTGCTGCGGGCTACTTTGGCGCCAATGCGCTGTTGTCGGCAAAAATCAAGTTGCTGGCGCAAACCGGCGATGCCGTCGTGCTTGCGCAGCCACAGTTGCTGGCGCGCAGTGGTGCAACGGCCGAATTCCTGGCGGGCGGCGAAGTGCCGTATTCCACCGTCGACGCTCGCGGCAATACCAATACGTCTTTCAAGCCTTATGGCGTTTCATTGCGTATTACGCCTCAGGTCGAGGCCAATGGGGCGATCCGGTCCCGAATGGAGGTCGAGGTCAGTTCCATAGACACGGCATTGTCGATCCCCACAGGCCCGTCGCTTAAAACGCGCCGGGCGTCGACCGAATTCAATGTGCGTTCCGGGCAGACCCTTGTTCTTGCGGGTTTTATTTCCAGAGAACTCTCGAGCAACGTCAGCAAGGTTCCCGGGCTGGGCGATATACCTGTGTTGGGTGAGCTGTTTAAATCCGAGCGCTTTCAGCGCCAGGAGACCGAGCTTGCGATATTTGTGACGCCGGTCGTGGTAGACGCCGAAAACCCTGATCTGGCTGATCGTATCCGGCGCTCGTCGGTGGCGCTTGATGCCGCATTTGATGCCGGGCCGCGTATCAATACACCCGTTCGTCCCCTCGTTTCTTTACCTGGGGCAGTTGACGGTGGTGGGCGTCAGACCTGGCGGCCACACGAAGGCCCGGGGTCCCAATGGTCGGGCGCAACAACGGGCGCGACGCTTGATAAAAAGGAGCCGTAATGTTGACATTGTCGTTGCAATACGAAGACGGGCAGACGGCTATTGAGCAATTTGCTTTGCCGCTGGCGATAGGGCGTGATGCCGACTGCGGTCTGCGTATCAAAGCATGGCGTGTGGCCAAGAGGCATGCACGCATCGAAATGCGGGCAGGCAAGTTGTTTCTTGAAGATTTGGGCTCGCTGGCGGGTACGGCCTTGAATGGTCGGCGAGTCATTCAGCATACGGCGCTGGCTGCGGGTGACGAGTTAGTCGTCGGCCCCTGCCTTATCAGGATTCAAGGCGATGTGCTTGACGACACCCATAGGTCAGGCGCTCCTGAAGATGGGGCGGGCGTCACCATTGATCCGGTGACGGCTTTAGCGTCAGGCCTAACAACTTCGCTAGGCCGCGTGAACGCCGGCACTCCTGAACGCAATGACGATACGTCGCTTAATGTCGTCCAGCGGGCCAAGGTACTGTCTTTAAGAGTGAGGTTTCACCAGGCTCTGATCAAAGAGTTTGATCTTCGTCGTCGCGATATTGCTGCGTTAAGCGATGACGATTTACGCGCTGAGGCTCGACGTGTCGTGCATCGACTGGTGCACGATGACGTGAGCCTTCCCGATTGGGTGGATAGCGCAGCGTTGATTACCGAGGTGGTCAACGAGGCCGTTGGCCTGGGGCCGCTGGAGCCACTCTTGGCTGACGATACCATTACCGAAATTATGGTGAACCGGTTCGATGAGATTTATACCGAGTCGGCGGGGCAATTGAGGCGGCACCCGGCCATATTCAGTAGCGAGCAGGCGGTGCTCGAGGTCATTGACCGCATTGTGGCGCCGTTGGGCCGGCGCGTGGATGAAAGCGCGCCGATGGTTGATGCCCGGCTTAAAGACGGTTCGCGTGTCAATGCGGTGATTCCGCCCGTGGCCTTGCGGGGTGCAAGTCTGACCATACGCAAATTTCCCGCACGGCGGCCAACTATGTCCGACTTGCTGGATGTGGGGGCGCTTGACCCGCATATGGCCGCATTTCTTGCTGTGTGCGTCGAGCATCGAAAAAATATTCTGGTGTCAGGTGGGACAGGATCGGGCAAGACGACATTGTTGAATGTGCTGTCGAACTGCATTCCTGAAGGTGAGCGTGTCGTCACTATTGAAGATGCTGCCGAGTTGCAATTAACCCATCCGCATCGGGTCACCCTCGAGGCACGGCCGGCGAACCTTGAGGGCAGGGGGCGTATTGATATTCGAGACCTCGTGCGTAATGCGTTGCGTATGCGGCCCGACCGCATTGTGGTGGGCGAGTGCCGGGGTGCAGAAGCATTCGACATGTTGGCTGCCATGAATACGGGTCACGAAGGTTCTTTAACCACGCTTCATGCCAACAGCCCGCGCGACGCCCTGGCGCGTCTTGAAACGATGATCTTGATGGCCGGCATGGACTTGCCCCTGACTGCAGTCAGGGAGCATATCGCTGCAAGTATCGATTTAATTGTCCAACAGGCACGGCTGGCTTCGGGTCAACGATTGATTACGTCTATTGTTGAAATAGGGGGTACCGAGAGCGGACGTATTTTGTCTCAGACGCTGTTTCAGTTTGAACCTGAAGGTACGGCCTGCTTTCGGGGCTGTGGTGTTTTGCCAGAATCTTTGGCGTTGCCGGTGTTGGTGCAGGCCGGGCTGGGGCCCGACACCTTCGGCCAGCGCACGCCGTGGCAGCCGTCATCGGCGGCGTTCGCCCTGGAACGTGCGGCAGTGTTGAATGGTGGGGCCGCCCCGGATACGGTGATGTGATGCTTTGGTCATTTGTCTTCACAATGTTGGCCGTTGTCTTGCTTGCGCGATTGGCTCAACAGGCGTTGGCTGTGGCTTACGGTCGTTATCGTGCCATCTTTACCGATCAGGCCGATGTCCGGTTGGCCGAAGTGTTTTTGTTCCTCGACGCTCGCCAGCTATGGGCTCTCAATGTGGCTTTTTGTGCTGCTGTAGTGCTGCTTGTTGGTTTGATGTCTGCAAATGTGGTGTTGGCCTTAATGTTGGGTCTGGGGGCACTAGGGGTGCCGCCGTTACTGGCCAGGCGTACTCGCCAACGCAGACTGGCCAAGTTCGATGCACAGTTGCCCGATTTGCTGTTGGCGTTGGCCGGGGCGCTGCGGGCGGGTTCTGGCATGCAAACTGCGTTGCGGCAAGTCGTTTCAGGGTTTGCGCCACCTTTGTCGCAAGAGCTTGGGTTGATGCTGCGCGAGCAACGCATGGGGCGTGCTTTTGACGAGGCGTTGTCGGGCTTGTCGATGCGCATGCCCACCGAAAGTACCCGCCTGGTGGTGTCTGCGCTGACCATCGCTACGCATAACGGCGGCAATCTTGCCGAAACACTTGAACGTATTGCCTTCACGCTGAGATCACGTTTGCATTTGTTGGGGCGAATTGATGCGTTGACCGCACAGGGACGTATGCAAGCCTGGGTGATGGCCGGGTTGCCGCTGCTGTTGGCCGTGGCGCTGCATTATCTTGAGCCGCAGGCCATGGCGCAGCTTTGGGAAAGCGCTCTGGGTTGGACGCTGATCGCTACTGTTCTTGTACTTGAAGTAGCCGGTGTGCTTTTGATTCGCCGTATCGTCAATATCGAGGTGTAGTCGATCCTGTCTCCGGCCGGGGGCGCTATTGGGGGAAGCATGTTCTGGTTGAGCATAATGGCAGCGGGTACCTGCCTGTCGTGCCTGTTGTGGCTGGTATTTCAACCTTGGGCGCAATCTTGCTCCGCTACCTCATCGCAACAGAACCGTGGCATGTTGCGTTTTGTTTGGCCTTGGGTTCAGGCGCTATCGCAGGTGTGTAAGCCTTTCATTAGCTGGGCGCGGCGTCGACGCCTGGGCCAGCTTTTGAGCCTGTCTGCCTGGCCTGAAGACTGGCGGCCCGAACATGTCGTGGCATTACAGTTGTTATGTTTCATTCTCGGCGCGGCGTTGTCCGTATGGGTGCTTTTCCAATACGCAGAGCCTGGGTTGCCCGCGCTGCTGGGCGCAGGTTTGGTCGCCGGCGGCGTGCTTGCCTGTTTGCCTGTTCAACACTTGCGTCGTCGTGCCAAAGAACGGCAGCTTGCCATGTTGCGCGAGTTCCCCTTTATGCTGGATATGACCACGCTGTGTGTCGAGGCCGGCCTGAATTTGCAAGGCGCGTTGATTCAGGCCGCAACGCATGGCCCGCAAGGTGCGCTGATGTCAGAGTTGCGCCGCGCGCAAACCGACATGCGCGCGGGGATGCCGCGCATTGCCGCGCTGAAATTATTTGCGGCACGCACGGGTCTGGCCGAAGTCCAGCAGTGGGTGATGGCCATGGAACAGGCCGATAGCCTGGGCATGAGCTTGGGGCCTATTTTGCGTGCGCAGTCCGAACAGCGACGTAATGAGCGCTTTTTACGCGCCGAAAAACTGGCTTTGCAGGCGCCGGTAAAAATGCTTTTTCCTATGGTGGTGTGTATTTTTCCATGCACATTTCTTGTGATTGCATTTCCTATTGTTATCAAATTGTTGTCTGCTGATTTTTAATGTGAAGCACAATGGTTGTTGATCTTGCAACCTCCTGGTCAGCGCGCCTGTTGGGGGTGTGGCGTTGCGGTATTCCGACGCGGGGGCGGGCATTATGGCTTTACCCCTGTTGTTCAGTTCATACCTTTGGCTTAGCCAGTGCTATCGATATCGTTTATTTCGACAATGAAATGCGGCCGGTAAAGTATGTGCAGGGCTTAAAACCTTGGCGCGTCAGTCTGTGTCTGCAGGCGCGGTCCGTGCTCGAATTACCCGCCGGCACCTTACAGCGGGCGCGTCGTTCGTGTTTACAATAACCGGGTGCAGTAACTCCTTTATGCCTTTGGCCACCCATGAGCAAAGCCTTCACCAAAGAAACCGACAACGACGACGATGACGACCTTGGCCCCGAGGCCGTGCCGTTGCCCAAGGGCACCAAAAATTACATGACGGTGCAAGGGTACGAGCGTCTGCGTGCCGAGCTTGCCCACTTAATGACGGTCGAACGGCCGGAAGTGGTGCAGGTCGTGTCGTGGGCTGCGTCCAATGGTGACCGCTCTGAAAACGGCGACTATTTGTACGGTAAAAAGCGTCTGCGTGAAATCGATCGCCGCATGCGGTTTTTAACCAAGCGGCTTGAACAGGCTGAAGTGGTCGATCCGTCTTTGCAGCCGAACCGCGATCAGGTGTTTTTTGGGGCGACGGTGCTGTATTGCGACAAAGCCGGCGAAGACCACCGGGTCACCATTGTGGGCGTTGACGAGGCCGAACCGTTACAGGGCAAAATCAGCTGGATTTCGCCTGTGGCGCGGGCGCTGATCAAGGCGCGCGAGGGCGACACCATTACGCTGCGCACCCCGGCTGGCATCGACGAGCTGGACATTATCGAGGTGTCTTACCCAGAGCCGGGCCAGCGTACGGTTTAAAAGGCTAAAATGATGGATTGTCTCCCCATCATTTAGCGCGTCCCACCGTGAACTCTATCCAGCATTTCCTCGGCTCCTCTGTTCTGTCTGCTTTCCGTCGCGAGCGCCTGCTCCAGAAATTTTCCCAGCTCAAATTGCCTGTGGCCGATATTCAGGGCCGCTACGAGCATTTTGTCTGGACCGAAGCGGGGTTCTCGCAGCCCGATGCCGATCGCTTAGCCCAATTGCTCGATTACGGCACAGCCGCGCCGGCTGCCAAAGAAGACAAGCACACGCTGGTGCTTCGCGTTATTCCTCGTCTGGGTACGGTTTCGCCTTGGGCCAGTAAGGCCACCGACATCGCTCACAATTGTGGCCTGACGGCCGTGCGTCGTGTCGAGCGCGGGGTTCGTTATACCGTTCAACCGTCGCGAGGTTTGCTGGGGACGGCCTCTGTTTCACCCGAACAGTTGGCGCAAATTGCAGCTTGCCTGCACGATCGCATGACCGAAACCGTGGTCGACGCCACCTTCGACGGCCAGGCGTTGTTCGCGTCTTTGCCTGGCAAGCCCATGCAAACCATCGATGTCATCGGTCAGGGCCGCGCGGCACTTGAAGCCGCTAACCAGCAGTTGGGTTTGGCGTTGTCCGAAGACGAAATCGAATACCTTGAACAGTCGTTTACTGGCCTTGGGCGCAACCCCACCGACGTCGAACTGATGATGTTTGCGCAGGCCAACAGCGAGCACTGCCGCCACAAAATTTTCAATGCCCAATGGGTAATCGACGGTCAGGCGCAGCCCAATACGTTGTTCGGCATGATTCGTGCCACCCACGCCGCCCAGCCGCAAGGCACAGTAGTGGCTTATTCTGACAACGCCGCCATTATGACGGGTGGGCCGGCCACGCTGTTTTACGCAGGGCAATTTGGCACCGAGCCATCGCAAGCGGGGGCTACGGCCTACGGCCATCATCAGGCTACCGTGCACACCCTCATGAAGGTCGAAACGCACAATCACCCGACGGCGATTGCGCCGTTCCCCGGGGCGTCTACCGGGGCAGGGGGCGAGATCCGCGACGAAGGGGCCACGGGCCGGGGCTCCAAGCCCAAAGCCGGTTTGACCGGTTTTACCGTGTCTAATTTGCGTTTCGACGATGCGCTCGAACCCTGGGAAGTCGATTCCCACGGTATGCCCGATCGCATCGCCAGCCCGCTCGACATCATGGTCGAAGGCCCGCTGGGCGGCGCTGCATTCAATAACGAATTTGGCCGTCCCAATCTGGCGGGTTATTTCCGTACGTTCGAACAAACTGCTGGTGGCACGCGTTGGGGGTATCACAAGCCCATCATGATTGCGGGTGGTTTGGGCAGCATCGAAGACAGCCTGACACATAAAGATCCGATCCCGCCCGGGGCATTGCTCATTCAGTTGGGCGGCCCGGGCATGCGTATTGGTATGGGGGGTAGCGCAGCTTCCAGCATGAGCGTGGGCACCAATACCGCCGAGCTCGATTTTGATTCGGTCCAGCGGGGTAACCCCGAAATTGAACGTCGCGTCCAAGAGGTCATTGACCGGTGTTGGCAACAGGGCGCGCAAAATCCTGTTCTGGCCATTCACGACGTGGGCGCTGGCGGGTTATCCAATGCCTTCCCCGAACTCGTCAACGACGCGGGTCGCGGCGCTATTTTTGAACTTACTCAGGTTCATCTCGAAGAGTCGGGGCTGTCGGCCGCTGAAATCTGGAGCAACGAAGCACAAGAACGCTATGTGCTGGCGATTTTGCCGCAAGACCTGGCCCGTTTCGATGTCATCGCACGCCGTGAACGTTGCCCCTACGCGGTTGTGGGTGTGGCTACTGAAGAACGCCAATTGCGTGTCACGCTGGGTGAAGGTCTGCCCGGGGTTACCGACCTGACACCCAAAGACGAAATACGCCCGGTCGACGTGCCCATTGACGTTATTTTGGGTAAGCCTCCCCGCATGACGCGCGATGTGCAGCGTCTTGACGGCGTTGCCGAGCCCGTAGATTTGCCGCTGATTGCCTTGCCTGAGGCGATCGAACGCGTATTACGCCACCCTACGGTAGCCAACAAAACATTTCTTATCACCATCGGCGACCGCAGTGTCGGCGGGCTGAACAGCCGCGACCAGATGGTGGGCCCGTGGCAGGTGCCGGTGGCCGATTGCGCCGTTACTTTGACTGATTTCGAATCAACAGACGGGCAAGCCATGGCCATGGGCGAGCGTACGCCGCTGGCCATGATCGACCCCGCCGCATCGGGCCGTATGGCTATTACCGAGGCGCTAACCAATCTGGTGGCGGCCGATGTACGGTCGCTGAAAGACATTAAATTGTCGGCTAACTGGATGGCCGCTTGCGGTGTGCCAGGCCAAGATGCCGCGCTGTACGACACGGTGTCGGCCGTCAGCCAGTGGTGTCAGCAGCTCGACTTGTCTATTCCTGTGGGTAAAGATTCGTTGTCCATGCGCACCACCTGGTCCGAAAACGGCGCTTCGCGCGAAGTGATTTCGCCGGTATCTCTTATTGTGACGGGTTTTGCTCCCGTGGCTGATGTGCGCAAAACATTAACGCCGCAGTTGCGTACCGATGTTGGTGCGACGGCCTTGATTCTTATCGATCTGGGGCAGGGGCGTCAGCGTATGGGAGGGTCGGTGCTTGCACATGCGTTCAACCAGGTGGGAGACAGTACGCCCGACGTCGAAGATCCAGCCGCCGTTCGCGCGTTCTTTGAAGCGATTCGCGAGCTGGCCGATGCGGGTCACATTCTGGCTTATCACGATCGTTCCGATGGCGGGCTTTTGGCCACTGTTTGCGAAATGGCCTTCGCTGGCCACACCGGGGTCTCGATCAACCTCGACATGCTGACCATCGATCCGGTGGCTGCCGACTGGGGTGATTACAAAATTCGCCCCGAGCAAATGGCTGTGCAGCGCGATGAAATCACCCTCAAGGCGTTGTTCAACGAAGAAGCCGGTGCAGTTATTCAAGTTCCGCTCGAGCAGCGCAACGCCGTGTTGCAAGCTCTGCGCGAGAAAGGCTTGTCGGCGCATTCGCATGTCGTGGGTTCGCTTAACACCCAAGAAGAAATTCAGGTGTTCCGTGACGGCAAGTGCGTGTATCAGCGCCCATGGCGCGAATTGGCCCAGCAATGGAGCGAAGTCAGCCGCCGCATTATGGCGCGCCGCGACAACCCCGCATGTGCGCAAGCCGAGTACGACGTTTGGACCAACACGCAAGACCCAGGCTTCACGCCTAAAGTGGGCTTTAACCCTCAAGAAGATATTGCTGCGCCCTTTATTGCCAAGGGTGCCCGCCCGCGTATGGCTATTTTGCGTGAGCAGGGTTGCAACAGTCAGGTGGAAATGGCCTGGGCGTTTGACAAGGCCGGTTTCGAAGCTTGGGACGTTCACATGACCGACCTGCTGTCGGGACGCGTGCGTCTTGACGACGTGCAGGGTCTGGTTGCCGTAGGCGGCTTCAGTTACGGCGACGTATTGGGTGCCGGCGAAGGCTGGGCGCGCACGATTCGTTTCAATGCGCAGCTGGCTGACCAGTTTGCGGCGTTCTTCGGCCGCAACGATACCTTTGCATTAGGTGTGTGCAATGGTTGTCAGATGATGGCGGCTTTGGCCAGCATGATTCCAGGCGCCCAGCATTGGCCGCGTTTTACGCGCAACCAGTCCGAAAAATACGAAGCCCGTTTGTCCATGGTCGAGATCCCCGATTCGCCGTCGTTGTTCTTTAAGGGCATGGCCGGCATGCAGGCGCCAATTGCTGTGGCGCACGGCGAAGGCTTTGCCAATTTTGCCGCACAAGGCGACGCCGCCCAGGTAATCGCGGCCATGCGCTATGTCGATAACACCGGTAAGCCGACTGAAACCTACCCGTACAACCCCAACGGCAGCGCCAACGGCTTGACCGGCGTCACCACGGCCGATGGCCGCTTCACCATCATGATGCCGCACCCCGAGCGGGTTACGCGCAATGTCATGATGTCGTGGGCGCCCGAGCGCTGGGGGCAGGCCGATGCGGGCGGCGAGTTCAGCCCCTGGTTGCATATGTTCCGCAATGCCCGCGTTTGGTTGGGCTAAGGCTTACATCGTATAATCTTGCTTTGCACACGGAGTAATTGAATGCGTCTCATCAAAAAAGCGCTAACCTTCGACGATGTGTTGTTAGTCCCGGCCTTTTCACAGGTCCTGCCTCGCGATACTTCCCTTGCCACCCAATTCACGCGCGACATCAGCCTGAACATCCCGCTGGTGTCTGCTGCCATGGATACCGTAACCGAGTCGCGCCTGGCCATTGCCATGGCCCAGGAAGGCGGCATCGGCATCATCCATAAAAACCTCACGGCCGACCGTCAGGCCCAGGAAGTGGCCCGCGTCAAGCGCCACGAGTTCGGTATTGTTATTGACCCGGTCACGGTCACACCCACCATGAAAGTGCGCGACGCCATTGCGTTGCAGCGCCAACATGGCATTTCGGGTCTGCCTGTTGTCGAGGGCGGTAAAGTGGTCGGCATCGTCACCAATCGCGACCTGCGCTTCGAAGATCGCCTCGACGTCCCGCTGCGCGACATCATGACGCCTCAAGAACGCCTGGTCACCATGAAAGAAGGCGCCACGCTTGAAGAAGCCCAGTCGCTGATGCACAAGCACCGCCTCGAGCGCGTGCTTATCGTCAACGAAAACTTCCAGTTGCGCGGGTTGGCCACGGTTAAAGACATCGTCAAGAACACCGAACATCCGTATGCCTGCAAAGACAGCCAAGGGCAGTTGCGCGTTGGTGCTGCGGTAGGCGTGGGCGAGGGTACCGAAGAGCGTGTTGAAAAGCTGGCAGCGGCTGGTGTCGACGTCATCGTCGTTGACACGGCCCACGGCCACTCGGCCGGCGTCATCGAGCGCGTGCGCTGGGTTAAAAAGAACTACCCCAAAATTCAGGTGGTGGGCGGCAACATTGCCACTGCTGCAGCCGCATTAGCGCTGGCTGAAGCCGGCGCCGACGCTGTCAAGGTCGGTATTGGCCCGGGCTCAATCTGCACGACGCGTATCGTGGCAGGTGTCGGTGTGCCTCAAATTACGGCTATTGCCGACGTTGCCGACGCCCTTAAAGGTTCGGGTATTCCACTCATTGCAGACGGCGGTATCCGTTACTCGGGTGACGTTGCCAAAGCTTTGGCAGCGGGCGCTTCGGCTTGCATGATGGGCGGCATGTTTGCCGGTACAGAAGAAGCCCCTGGCGAGGTCGTTTTGTTCCAGGGCCGCTCGTATAAGTCGTATCGCGGTATGGGCAGCGTTGGGGCCATGACCGATGGTTCGGCCGACCGCTACTTCCAAGACCCGTCCAATAACGCCGACAAACTCGTCCCCGAAGGCATCGAAGGTCGTGTTCCCTACAAGGGCAGCGTCATCGCCATCATTTACCAATTGGTAGGCGGGATCCGGGCGTCTATGGGCTATGTGGGTTGCGCGTCAATCCCGAACATGCACGAAAAAGCCGAGTTCGTCGAAATCACGTCGGCCGGTGTGCGCGAGTCCCACGTCCACGACGTTCAAATTACCAAAGAAGCGCCTAACTACCGCGCCGACTAAGCGGCCTTAAATATCCCATCATGCATCAGCGTATCCTCATTCTCGATTACGGTTCACAAGTTACTCAGCTTATCGCACGTCGTGTGCGCGAAGCGGGTGTTTACTGCGAAATTCATTCAGGCGACGTCGATGACGCCTTCCTGAAGTCGCAGCCAGGTCTTAAAGGCATTATTTTGTCGGGCAGCCATGCTTCGGCCTACCACGAAGAGTCCCTTAAAGTACCTGCGGCCGCATTCGCAATGGGGGTGCCTGTGCTGGGTATTTGCTACGGTATGCAGGCCATGGCCTTGCAATTGGGTGGCAAAGTCGAGTTCTCCGATCATCGCGAATTCGGTTACGCCGAAGTACGGGCTCGGGGCCACACGCGTCTGCTTGATGGCCTTGAAGACTTCACCACGCCCGAAGGGCATGGCATGCTCAAGGTCTGGATGAGCCATGGCGACAAGGTCACCGAATTGCCGCCTGGGTTCAAACTAATGGCTTCTACCGAGTCATGTCCCATTGCAGGTATGGCCGACGAAGCTCGCAATTTTTATGCGGTCCAGTTCCACCCCGAAGTCACTCACACCACGCAAGGCCCGGCCATGTTGTCGCGCTTTGTGCGCGAAATTTGCGGTTGTGAAGGCGACTGGAACATGCCCGACTATGTACAGGAAGCGGTCCAGGCCATTCGTGACCAGGTCGGTTCAGACGAAGTTATTTTGGGTTTGTCGGGCGGGGTTGACTCGTCTGTCGCCGCGGCTCTTATTCATAAGGCCATTGGCGACCAGCTCACCTGTGTGTTTGTCGACCACGGCTTGTTGCGCCTGAATGAAGGTCAGCAGGTCATGCAAACGTTTGGCGAACATTTCGGCATGAAAATCATTCATGTCGACGCTACCGAACAATTCATGGGCAAGCTGGCCGGCGTGTCCGACCCAGAGGCTAAACGCAAAATCATCGGTAAAGAATTCGTTGAAGTGTTCCAGGCCGAGGCCGCCAAGCTCAGCAATGCACGCTGGCTCGCTCAGGGCACCATTTACCCCGACGTCATTGAATCGGCCGGTGCCAAAACAGGCAAAGCCGTTGCCATCAAGTCGCACCACAACGTGGGTGGCTTGCCCGAAACGCTTAACCTGAAGCTGCTCGAACCCCTGCGTGAACTGTTCAAAGACGAAGTGCGCAAGTTAGGCGTTGCCCTGGGCTTGCCGCCCGCTATGGTGTACCGTCATCCGTTCCCCGGCCCGGGTCTGGGTGTACGCATTTTGGGCGAAGTCAAAAAAGAGTACGCCGACTTATTGCGTCGTGCCGACGCCATCTTCATCGAAGAGCTGCGCAAGACCGAAGACCCGATCAGTGGCCAAAACTGGTACGACCTCACCTCGCAAGCCTTTGCTGTTTTCTTGCCGGTCAAGTCGGTTGGCGTTATGGGCGACGGCCGCACCTACGACTACGTCGTTGCCCTGCGCGCCGTACAAACGTCCGACTTCATGACTGCCGATTGGGCCGAGTTGCCCTATGCGCTGCTTAAAAAAGTATCCAGTCGCATCATCAACGAAGTGCGTGGCATTAACCGGGTAACCTACGACGTCTCTAGCAAACCACCGGCGACGATCGAGTGGGAGTGATCCGGCGTCTGGCACTGGCTGGCATCTAGTAGCACTAAAACACACCTAAGCCCGCGTCACTGCGGGCTTTTTTGTGATTTCGTTCAGCACCGCCTGGCAACATTTGGCATCGCCAAGCACCGTTTTTTCATGGCATGATGGATGGCATTGAATGCTTCTATGCCATGAGAAGTCGCCAATACCATGCAACCACCTTGCGGATGTTCATGGTATCGAATTTGTGTAAGACGATGATTTAATTGTTGTTTTACGCCAGGATGGGCCGGTTTTCTGATCATGGTATTTGAGCTGAATCAGGGCGAGAACCATGTTGACCGATACCAAGCTGCGCAACCTCAAGCCGAAGGACAAGCTCTACAAGGTGAATGACCGTGACGGCCTCTATGTAGCCGTCACGGCCGCCGGAGCGATCTCGTTCCGCTACAACTACTCGATCCACGGTAGGCAGGAGACCATCACCTTCGGCCGCTACGGTGTCGGCGGCATCACCTTGGCGGAAGCCCGCGAGCGGTTGGGCGAGGCCAAGAAGATGGTCGCGGCCGGGAAGTCACCGGCCAAGGAAAAGGCGCGGGACAAGGCCCGCGTCAAGGACGCGGAGACGTTCGGGGCCTGGGCGGAAAAGTGGCTGCGCGGCTACCAGATGGCCGACTCCACCCGCGACATGCGCCGCTCGGTCTACGAGCGCGAGCTGAAGCCGAAGTTCGGCAATCAGAAGCTGGTGGAGATCACCCACGAAGACTTGCGCGCGCTGACCGATGCCATCGTCGAGCGCGGCGCGCCGGCGACAGCCGTGCATGTCCGCGAGGTGGTGCTCCAGGTCTTTCGCTGGGCCATCGAGCGCGGCCAGAAGGTCGAGAACCCGGCCGAGCTGGTGCGCCCGACGACCATTGCCAAGTTCGAGCCGCGCGACCGTGCGCTGACGCCCGACGAGATCGGCCTGATGTACCAGTACATGGAGCGCATCGGCACAGCGCCATCCATTCGGGCGGCGGCCAAGCTGCTGCTGTTGACGATGGTGCGCAAGAGCGAGCTGACTAACGCGACATGGAGCGAGATCAATTTCAGCGACGCGCTTTGGACGATCCCGAAGGAGCGGATGAAGCGGCGCAATCCGCACCTGGTGTTCCTGTCCCGGCAGGCGCTGGACATCTTCATTGCCCTGAAAACCTTCGCAGGGGGATCGGACTACGTGCTTCCGTCGCGGTATGACTCGGATTTACCCATGAGCAGCGCCACGCTCAACCAGGTGCTGACGCTGACGTATCGGCTGGCGCAGAAGGAGGGGCGGTCGCTCGCCAAGTTCGGGCCACATGACTTGCGGCGCACGGCCAGCACGTTGTTGCATGAAGCCGGCTACAACACGGACTGGATCGAGAAGTGCCTGGCACACGAGCAGAGAGGCGTCAGGGCCGTCTACAACAAGGCCGAGTACCGCGAGCAGCGCACGGCGATGTTGCAGGACTGGGCGGACATGATCGACGAATGGACGCTGAGACGGCCGAAGGTGTAAACCAGACGAAGGCAGGTTAGGCAGCGCCGCCTGAGCATCGAGGCATGGCCTCGGGTTTCATTGACACTTGAGGGGCGCAGCGTTTTAGCCGCTAAAAGGGGCAGCAGAGCCGCCGGCCACGGCAGACGGAGTGAAGCCAGGGCGCATGGCCTGAGTGCCCGACGACTTCCGCGCCTCTATCCATTCCTCGACCTCGGCCAAGTCCCAGGCGACGTTTCGGCTGGTGAGTGCGATCCGGCGCGGAAACTCCCCGCGCTGCTCCATGTTGAAGATCGTGCGCTCAGACAGCGGGATCATCGCCAGTAGCTTCTTCCGATTGATGAGCGTCTTGCTTGTCGTTGCCTGCATCCCCTGGCCTCTTTCAGTCACTTGCGAACATGTGCCTGATGGTGCCTGGCAATGCGGATTGTTTCGTCCTATTAGTTGGTCAATTAGGTTGACGCCGTGAGCGCGGCTTTGTACTCAAGCGGAACATTGCGGGGATCGCCGCCAGCGCCTTCGATACCGCTTGGCGCTCGATGCCGAGCTTTCGCGCAATCTCCGACTGATTGAGTCCAGACCACTGGAGCATCAGCATCTGCTTTTTGCGATCCGATAGCTTCGAGTCCACCATCAGCCGTGCTTGATTGCGCAGCTCTGCCTTGTCCGCCGGCTGTAAGGTTTGGCCCGCGACATAGTGGAAGAAGTAGCTGTCAACCAGTTGATCGCCCGATTTCACTTGGGCAGTGGCCGGCTTCGCGCATTGCTGGTTGAGTCTCGCCAGTTCGAGGTCGAATTGCGCGAGGGATCGCCTTGCTTGTCTGTAGACAGGGTTCCATGCGCCGCTCGGCAATTTAGGCCGGTGATCCAGGCAATACAGGCTGCTTAGTCGAAGCTTTTCCTCTGGATCGTCCGCCTTCGGATCATCGCTCCCGCCGGCGAATGAGGTCAGCTCGGCGAGTGATCCGCAGAACCGGCAGAACCCCTGGAGGCGTTCGCCATTCAGTCGGGTGTCGCGCACCTTCGACTTCACCGGCCGTTTGCAGGCGCAGTCCCATACAAGCCCAATCAACGATTCGAGTGTCGCAACAAACCGCCGATCTCTTGGCGTCTGCCTATCCTCCGTTTTGATGAACTGGCGCAGCAACTGCCGCTGCATGCGAACCATCGCATCAAGTCCAACCAGTCGAATGATCCCGCTGAGGCCCACCCCTGTCCCTGCTCCGGGGATATGGCCCAAGTAGCGTTGTGGCAGCGTCGCCGTGTACGCAGCCACGGCGGGGTCAATGAGTTCCTGTATCAGCCCAACGATGGGGTAGCGCCGCGAGGAGGCGGAATACGGCCGCCAGCGATCCTCAAACTGCTCGATGGCTTCCGAGACAGTGGGATCGCAGCCTTCCCAGATGACAATGGTTGGATCGTTCTTCATGTCAACCATTTTGGACAACTAATAAGATGTAGGCAACCCCCAATAGCGCCTAACCTTCGTTGCAATTCAGTTGATAACGGAGGTTTACGCAATGACGATAGAAGACACGCTGCTGCAACGCTTTGGCCCGCTGCTGAGCATGGCGCAGCTCGCCTCTGTCCTGGATCGATCGCCTGATGGATTGCGGATCAGCCTGCGCGCGACGAACGAGTGGACGCAGCGGATCAACAAGGCTCGGTTGAAGATCGGCCGGCGGGTCTACTTCCGAACCTCGCAGATCGCCGAGGCATTGAGCGACGAGTCCCTGTACGGAACGGGGAACTGAGTCATGGCGATTGATGTACTGGCGGCGTTCGAGCATGAACCGCCGGTGCTGGACTTCATATGGCCGGGCTTCCTCGCGGGAACCGTCGGCGCGCTCGTCGCCCCAGGGGCCACTGGCAAGAGCTTCTGGGCGCTGGAAGCGGCCATGAGCATCGCATGCAGCGTGGCCGGCGGCGACCTCGTGGGACTTGCTCCCGCGCACACCGGGCGCGTGGTCTATCTGGCCGGGGAAGACCCACCGCCCGCGCTTGTGCGGCGCATTCATGCCATCGGCCAGCACCTCGGGCACGCGGCTCGTCAAGCCATCGCGGAGAACCTCGCGCTTGAGCCGATCATGGGCAAGCGCCTGGACATCATGAAAAAGGCCCACTTGCGCCGCGTTATTGAGGACGGTGCCGGGGCGCGGCTGATCGTGCTGGACACCCTGAGCCGCATTCACACTCTCGATGAGAACAGCAACGGCAACATGGCCCACCTCGTGGCCGTACTGGAGCACGTTGCTGCCACCACGGGTGCATCCGTGCTCTACCTGCACCACGTCAGCAAGGGCAGCGCCCGCGAAGGGCAGACCGACCAGCAGCAGGCCGCGCGTGGCGCGTCCGCGCTGATCGACAACGCCAGGTGGTGCGGTTACGTCGCCCGCATGACCGAGGACGAGGCGAAGCGCCTCAGCGACCGCGCCCATGACCGGCAGCCCATCGGCGATGAGCGGCGCGGCTACTTCGTGCGTTTCGGCGTCAGCAAGCAGAACTACGACGCCACGCCGCTTGATCGCTGGTACATGCGGCACGCCGGCGGCGTGCTGGTGCCGGTGGAGCTGTATGAGGCCAGCAGGAATGAGGAAAGACGTGATGGTCGGAGGCGAGGCGATGGCTTTTGACCTCACCCATGCCAGGCACGATCCAATGCACTGCTTGGTCCCCGGCTTGTTCCGCAGTCTCAAGCGCGGCGAACGGAAGAGGCTCAAGCTCGATGTGACGTATCACTACGCCGAAAATGAACAAGCGCGGTTCGTCGGCTTCGAGCCTCTTGGTGCTGATGACATGCGGCTGCTGCAAGGTCTTGTGGCTCTTGGAGGACCGAAGGGCATCATCCTGACGCCAGAGCCAACAGCGGACTTGCCGAAGCAACTCCGTCTATTCCTTGAGCCGAAGTTCGACGCGGTAGGGCAGGATGCGCTGGTCGTGAGAGAGAGTATGACCAGCCTGCTAGGCGAAATCGGCTTGACCGATGGCGGCGACAATATCAGGGCGATCAAGGCGAGCTTGCTGCGCATGGCAAACGTGACGGTGGTAGTCAGCAAGGGAAGCAGGCAAAGGTCTTTTCACCTGATGAGCTACGCCTTCAATGAGGAGGACGGGCGGTTGTTCGTCGCGCTGAATCCCCAGATTGCGGAGGCGATTCTTGGGAGGCGCCCGTATACCCGCATCGAGATGGCCGAGGTGCGGGCGCTACAAACCGACCCGGCCCGCCTGATTCACCAACGGCTATGCGGCTGGATCGATCCCGGCAAAGCCGGGCGCGTGGAACTCGATACCCTTTCTGGCTACGTCTGGCCGGACGAGGCGAACGCCGAGGCCATGAAGAAGCGCCGCCAGAAGGCCCGCAAGGCTCTGGCCGAGCTTGCCACCGTGGGCTGGAAGGTCAGCGAGTATGCGGCAGGGAAGTGGGAAATTGGCAGGCCGAAGCCCGTAGTAACGTTCCCCAAACTCCGTAGCAATGTTCCCCTTCACCCGTAGCAACGTTCCCCGTCTCAAACCGGAAAACACAGCAACGGCGCGGGCTTGCGGCTAGTTCGCAAATTCCATCCATGATCTTCCAAGATCATCCACTAGGCGCGGTGCTTGCCGCCGCCCTTTAGGGCGACGCCAAGCCCTTGCCGCTTGCCGATGGTCGGCCTTCGGCCGTTGAGTTGTACGCCAGAAGGGGGGGCAGCTCCGGGCGGTTCTTTTAGCGGCTAAAACGCTGCGCCCCTCAAGTGTCAATAGGCAGGTGTTGTATGTTGTATGTTGTATGTTGTAGCGCGCTACAACATACAACAGTTCAAATCCATTCCCGGTCACGTCATGAGGCCGGCCCTTCTTTCGCGCACACGTCGAGCTGCAGCATCGCCATTTCCGGCGAGGCTGGCCATGTCCGGGCCACGGTCGACCATCGCCACATCCGACGATGCACCGAGGGCCCCATCGTCAGTTCCGACGATGGCGGCCGCCGGCGCTCGAGCTCGCATCGCCGCCTCTGACGATGTGATCCACTCTTTGACACTTGAGGGGCCGAGCGGCGGGGGATTCTCTCGGCCTCCCTCTTGGCGTTCAACCTTCCGTGCCGAATGGGCTGCCATCCCTATTTCGATGCGCGTGCCAGTGTCATCGGCTCCATGTCAACCGTTTCGGCCAATTATTGGAATGTTGTGTAGGCGGGCACTCCGTAACCTTCGGAGTAGTTCAGTTGATAACGGAGGTTTACGGACATGGCGACGACAGAAAGCAGCTATCCAGACGAGCTGGCCGCACGGCTCGCTCATCAGCAGCAGACCTCGCAGATAAAGCGCAGGGACTACCTGGCCGCTTTCATGGCGGCGCGCGCGGACGTGAAGGAAGCGATGGAGGCCGGCTACGCGCTCAAGATCATCTGGGAGCACATGCGCGAGATTGGGCGAATCCCTTTCCGCTATGAGACGTTCCTGAAATACGTTCGCCAGCACATCACCAATGCGCCGCCTGGCTCCACGGGTCAGGGCACGAAGTGAGCAAAGTCCCATGCTCAATCGCTGCAAGCGCATGGCTGAAACGCTGTTACCGGCCTCTTGGATCGCTGCAAGCACACGGACGTTGGCAATTTCCGTTGGTTTTCTCGCTGCTGGCGCGCTGTTGCGAAGCAATGGTGCGGTTACAGCGCGAAATTCGATGAGTCATACGAGACAAAAACAACGCCGTAAGGCGGGCAGGATGTGTGAAGTAGGCCCACCGGCAAGCCGGTTGTCCTTCTTCACTGTCCCTTATTCGCGCGGGGCGCTCAACGGGCATCCTGCTCTGCGAGGCTGCCGGCTACCGCCGGTTGGAGGACAAATGGGCGACGAGAATCGAATCACCAGGAAGGGCAGCCCACCGATCAAGGTGTACTGCCTTCCAGAAGAACGCGAACTGATTGAGGCGAACGCCAAGATGGCGGGAATCAGCATGGCGCGCTACCTGCGCGACGTAGGCCAGGGCTACCAGGTCAGGGGTGTCATGGACTATCACTATGTGCGCGAGTTGGTGCGAGTGAATGGCGACCTTGGCCGGCTGGGCGGATTGCTCAAGCTATGGCTGACCGACGATCCGCGCACAGCCCGGTTCGGCGATGCCACGATCCTTGCCCTGCTGGGTCGGATCGAGGCCACCCAGGACGAAATGAGCCGGCTCATGAAGTCGGTGGTGCAGCCGAGGGCCGAACCTTGAGAGTTTTAGCAGCTAAATTACCGTGTGCTGCACGCGACACAAGCCCCTTCCAGGCCGCCAGCCTGGGCGTTATCAACTCTTGGGAGAACGCATAAGGCCAGGGACACCCCGTAAGGGCCGAGAACAGAATCACCGAAGCCCGGGCCTCAGTGCCAAGGGCGATACCGATTAGCTAGTGGCGTAGCTCTTCGATGAAACCTTGCCGTGGGCAAGCGCGAGCTTGGTCAAGGCATTGCCTTTCTTTCATCGAATGGAGATTGCGACCATGAAGCACGTCCGTTTTTTAGCGGCTAAAACCGCGCTCGCCGCCGCTCTGGCCGGCAGCATCATCATCACCCCGGCGCAGGCAGGCATCCCCGTCATCGACGGCGGCAACCTGGTGCAAAACGTCATGACGGCCATCGAGTCGGTGGCGCAGACGCTCAAGCAGATCGAGCAGTACCAGACCCAGTTGCAGCAGTACGAAAACATGCTGCAAAACACAATGGCCCCGGCCGCGTATATCTGGGATCAGGCGCAGTCCACCATCAACGGATTGATGGCCGCCACCGACACGCTGAACTACTACCGGAATCAGCTCGGCAGCGTCGATGCGTACCTGGGCAAGTTCCAGGATGTGGCCTACTACCGTGGTTCGCCGTGCTTCTCGGCCGCCGGGTGCTCGGATGCCGAGCGCGCCGCGATGGAGCAAAACCGCAGCCTGGCGAGCGAGAGTCAGAAGAAGGCGAACGACGCGCTTTTCAAGGGCCTGGAGCAACAGCAGCGCAACCTTTCCGCCGATGCTCGCCAGCTCGAACGGCTCCAGTCCGCCGCGCAGGGCGCGACCGGGCAGATGCAGGCCATCGGCTACGCCAACCAGCTCGCCGCCAACCAGGCAAACCAGCTCCTGCAAATCCGTGGCCTGCTGATCGCACAGCAGAACGCCGCGACCGCCAGGATGCAGGCGCAGGCCGACGTAGAGGCGCAACAGCAGGCCGCCGGCGCGACTTCCAGGGAATCCAGGATCGAGCGCACGGCCAACCCAAGAAACTGGCTCGAACTGACCCGCTGACGGAGGCCCTGCACCATGAAGAATACGATGCTGCTTGCCGGCCTCGTGGTGGTGCTGGTGGCTGGTTGCGACAACAAGCCAGCCATCCCGCCCATGCCCGAGGTCAATGACACCAATTGCCAGATTGAGGCGATCACGAAGATCGAGGATAGGGCCACGCGCGAGAAATTCGCCGGGCTGTGCTCGCGCCGGTCGCCGGCCGCCGGCGGCATCGCGCCGACCGAGAAGCCCATGAACTGGCTCGAACTGGCCGACCCGAAAGACCAGAAGGAGGCGAAGCCATGAAAGCACTGCACAAGGCGGCGCTGATCGGCGTCGCCCTCGCGCTTTACTCCACCGCCGCGTCGGCCCAGCTCACCAACCAAGGGATGCTTGACCAGGTGGTGACGGAGTTCGCCACGCGGGCCACGTCCTGGCAGACGGTGGTGATGAATGCCGCGATGTTCCTGTTCTGGACGCTGGGCACGATCTCGCTGGTTTTCACGTTCGGCTTCATGGCGCTGCGCAAGGCCGACATTGGCGAGTTCTTCGCCGAGTTCATCAGGTTCATCCTGTTCTTCGGCTTCTTCCTCTGGCTGTTGCGCTATGGCCCGACCTTCGCCAACTCGATCATCCAGTCACTGGCCCGGCTTGGTGAGCAGGCGTCTGGGGTGGCGTCGGTGACACCCTCGGGCATCGTGGATATTGGCTTCATGATCTTGAAGCAGGCATTCAGGAACTCGTCGATCTGGTCGCCCGTGGATAGCTTCATCGGTGTGGCCTTGAGCGTCGGCATCCTGATCCTGCTGGCCGTTGTCGCCGTGAATATGTTGCTGCTTCTCGTGTCAGGCTGGCTGCTGATGTACGCCGGTATCTTCTTCCTTGGCTTCGGCGGCTCGCGTTGGACGTCAGACATGGCGATCAACTACTACAAGACCGTGCTGGGCGTGGCCGTGCAGATCATGACGATGGTGCTCCTGGTCGGCATCGGGAACGACCTGCTTTCCAGCTTCTACGCCAGGATGAACACCGGCACCCTGAACTTTGAAGAGCTGGGCGTGATGCTCGTTTTCTGCGTGGCGTTGCTCATGCTGGTCAATCGCGTGCCCCCGCTTGTCGCCGGCATCATCACCGGCTCGGGTATCGGTGGCGCTGGTGGCATCGGCAACTTCGGTGCAGGTGCCGCCATCGGTGCGGCTATGGGCGCGGCGAGCATGGCCGCCGGAGCGGCAAGCGTGGCTGGCGCGGCCGTGATGGGCGGTGCAGCCTCGGCCGCCGGCGGCATGTCGGCGATTAAAGCAGCGTTCGAGAAAGCAGGGGCCAGCGCCGGTGGCGAATCGGGCGGAATGCCCATGTTTGGTGGTGGTGCTGGCGGTGATTCCGATGCTGGATCGTTCGCGCAGGCGGCGGGCTTTGGTGGCGGCGGTTCCAGTGCCGGCACAAGTACGCCGCTCGGCCAGGCGGCCGGCTTCTATAACTCGGGAAGCTCCAGCAGTTCGGGCAGCAGCGGCCAGAGCAAGGTGGCACAGCAGACCAGCCACGCCGACAGCTCGGGCAGCGGTTCCAGCTCGAAGGCCAGCAGCGACGCCGGCAGCTCGAAGGCCGGCCAAGGTGCGGGCAGCCTTCTCGCGGCGACGGCTGCGAACCTGGCGCATGGCATTGGCGACGTTGCGAAGGCCAAGGCGGCCAGCATCCGCGACGCCGCTGCCGAACGCATCGCCGACACCACTGGCGGAAAGATCGCCGCCGCGATCCGGGCGAGCAGCCAGACAGACCAGGCGGCCGAGGATGTGCCCAGCTTCGGCGGCAACAGCCTGGCAGGGGCCGATTCGGCTGCTGCTGATCCTGATGATGAAGTGGCCACGTTCGCCAACCGCGACAAGGAGGTATGACGATGACGCCGAGAGGATTTTTCGATTGCCTGGACCTTGCCGCTACCGAGCAGCGCCAGGCACAGGCGGTTGAGGTTGAGCCGGTCGACGATCAATCGACTGATGCAGACCCCGCGGCAGAAGTTGCGGCCTTTGTTGATCGACCCGCCTCGCCCGTCATTGAGGCCACCAAGCCGGCGGCCAGGTCGGGCGGCAACGCCAGCAGCTACGGCAGCAGCGCGAGAAGCACGCCGCTGGCCGAGGCCGCCGGCTTCTACGGCACCGGCAGCCGATAAGCGCGCCGGCCGGCGTGGGGCCGGCCGACACTTCCACAACCCACCTGTTAGAGAGGTGAATCATGGCAACCCTGAATCCTACCAATGCAACGCAGGCCGTTCATCATGCAGCCGTGCAGCTCGCCGCGCTCGACTGGCTCGACCAGGACGCAGCGCGGCAGCTAGGGCCGCTCGCCGAGGCCGTCGCCAATGCCTTCATGGTCGTCTTCTACCAGGCCGAGACGGGCCGGGCGACGCCTGCTGACTTCCGCGAGGCCCTGGAGGCGGTGCGGCAGTCACTCCGTGCCGCGTAGGCACGCGCACCAGGAACAGCAAGGGCGGCCAGTGGCCGCCCTTGTCGTTTCCGGGCCTGCATCGTCATAGCCGGCGATGTGCGCCGGCGTGCTCGAGCATCGCCAGATCGGACCATGACGGCCGCTCTGGCTTTTCCCCTTGGCGTGGATCTCGCATCGTCATTTCCGGCGATGAGATCCCCGCGCACCAAGTCGCGCACATGGTGCTGCAGCACCGTCAGGAATGGCGATGCTGGCCAGCTCCCTACTCGATGCCGTGCATGACTTTGGCCCGCGCTGCAACTGCGCGGGCGTGCTCGACATAGGCCTGGTCGCCGGTGGCCTCGGCTTCGGCCAGGAACGCGGCCACGGTCTCGGTGCTGGTCAGCCATTTGGCCGGGTCAAACGGTGTCAGCATTTCACGGCCAGCAGCCTTCGTCATCTGGCGAAGTGCAATCAGTAGCTCGCCCTTGTCGCCATCCTCAAGGATGCTGTTCAGCAGTTCCACGGCATAGGCCGGGTCTTTGCGGAACGTTTCGACCATCGCGTCGTCATGTAGGCGTGCGCGCACCTGGTCAGCTTCCAAGGCATCACAGGCCGGCCACTCGCGACCAACGGCCGGCGCATCTACCCATTCGCGTTGTTCCGGCGGCAGTGGATATCCGCCGGCGGCTTCGGCCTCGGCCAGCAGCTCGGCCAGGGTGTAACGCACCTGGTCAGGCGTGGCGGCGCGGGCCGGGTCGGCCTTCAAGGCGTCATAGGCGGGGCCTGCCTTCTCATACAGCCAGTTTTCAAGGCTCTTCGGTTCGGTCATTCTTATCCCCTATTGTCAGGTCTACGCGCAGGCCGGTGCGGCTATCTGCAATCGCTTCGTCGGGTTCCTTCCTGCCCATGATGACTCCTTTGTGCGGGGATTGCTGTATTGTTTGCTAGCAGTGGCTTTCTGAGCAATCTCAAGGAAATCATCCGTCAATCTGGCAGTGCTCATGATCTTTCCCTGAACGCCCGCAGCGCCCGCGACAGGGACAGCAGGAACAAGCCGGTCAAACCGAGCGCCGCGATGACCCAATGCTCGCCGAGGAACGCGCCGGCGGTCGTACCGGCCAGCACGACGGCGAGGATGGGCAGGTGGCAGGGGCAGGTCAGCACAGCCAGTCCGCCCCACAGGTAGCCGGTAATGGGCTTGCGCTCGGGGCCGTTCATGGCAACGCCCCTTCCTGCCGGGCGACCTCGGCACGCAGCGCGCTCAACTGCACCTCCAGGCCCGCAAGCGCCCGCTGTCGCCGTTCGACGAGTTGGCGCAGCTCGGTGAGCCACACCGCCGCTTCACCCGCATCCGGCGCATCGAGCGCCCGGCACAGCCGGGTCAGCACGTCCAGGCCGACCCCCGCCTCGAAGGCGGCCCGCACGAAGCACAGTCGCTGCAAGGCGGCGTCATCGAACAGGCCGTAGCCACCCGTGGTGCAGGCGACTGGCCGCAGCAATCCGCGCAGCAGGTAGTCGCGCACGATATGCACGCTCACCCCGGCATCAAGGGCCAGCCGGGACACCGTGTAGGCGTTCATCGAACACCTCCTTTTGGTCGGTTCACGGCAATGCATATACCGTTTCGCCGAGTTCAATCCGCGCGCTGCGAATCCGATGCCGGTGCCGTAGAACATTGGGTCGATATCCGATCACGGTGTCCTAGATGACATGGTCTGCAACAGATGTCGATTAAACTCCTGGCCCAAGCCGAAAGCCTCGTGGACACTGACGATCGCCAATCCTTCCAATCCTTGATGCTTGGAGGCCCAGTCTTCCGCCGTCGGGACAGATGCAAAGAAATGTACATGGCAACAGAAGGACTGACGAACGTCGGCTGCTTCCTGCGGCAATACCAAGGACACCGCCATGCCGGCAGGTTCGACAGCCTGTATCTCGCTGGGTGAAACCGTGAGTGAAACGGGTGCTCCGGTTGCAGCGCAATGCGATGAGACGCGAGCTGTACGGCCGATCAGCGCCGGAAATATCAAGGTGTCCAGCGCGCACCAGGCATACAGACGGCGGTCGTCAATTTCAAAGACATACGAAGTCTCGCGCAAGGTGAGGCCGTAGCCGATGATGTTCCCATCTTTGTCATATTCGGTACTGGTGGCCTGTTCGAGTACGGCGGCCACTCGCTCAGCGGGCCAGTCGAGAATCCCGGCAAGTGTCGTTCGTGAAACCGGACGCCCCTTGGCGAGTTCCCGCAGTAGCGGGACCAAGAGATCCGCAGTACCATTGGTACGATTGACCGAAGTGAGACGTTCTAAAATATATGGGGCGAGCTTCATGGTTCCATCTCCTTTCATCCTGCGCAGCAGGACAATTGTTTGACATCCTTGGTGAAGGTCTGCGCCGCGAGCTTCAGCCCCTCGACCATCGTCAGGTAGGGGAACAACTGGTCAGCCAGTTCCTGTACGGTCATGCGGTTACGGATCGCGAGCACCGCCGTCTGGATCAGCTCGCCCGCTTCCGGGGCCACTGCCTGTACCCCAATGAGTCGTCCGCTACCTTCCTCGATTACCAGCTTGATAAAGCCGCGTGTGTCGAAGTTGGCGAGCGCACGCGGCACGTTATCCAGTGTTAGCAGGCGGCTGTCGGTCTCGATCCCGTCGTGGTGCGCTTCCGCCTCGCTGTAGCCCACAGTGGCGACCTGCGGATCGGTGAACACCACCGCCGGCATCGCGGTCAGATTGAGCGTAGCGTCTCCGCCGGTCATGTTGATGGCCGCACGGGTGCCGGCGGCCGCTGCCACATAGACGAATTGCGGCTGGTCAGTGCAGTCTCCTGCGGCATAAATGTGTGGCGTACTGGTGCGCATGCCCTTGTCAATGACGATGGCTCCCTGCGCATTGACGGCGACACCCGCCGCTTCCAGCGCCAAGCTGCGCGTGTTCGGCGTGCGGCCGGTAGCGACCAGCAACTTGTCGGCGCGCACTTCGCCGTGCCCTGTGGTCAGCACGAATTCGCCGTCCGCATAGGCGACCTGGCTGGCTTGCGTGTGTTCCAGAACCTTGATTCCTTCGGCACGAAAGGCGGCTGTGACGGCCTCACCGATGGCCGGGTCTTCGCGGAAGAACAGTGTGCTGCGCGCCAGGATCGTGACCTGGCTGCCCAGCCGGGCGAAGGCTTGCGCCAGTTCCAGCGCCACCACCGACGATCCGATCACGGCTAGGCGTTCGGGAATGGTGTCACTCACTAGGGCCTCGGTAGATGTCCAGTACGGCGTGCCTTTCAAACCAGTGATGGGCGGAATGGCCGGACTGGCACCAGTGGCGACCAGGCAGCGATCGAACACCACGACGCGCTCGCCGCCATCGTTCAAACGGACGGTAAGGCTTTGGTCATCCTTGAAACGCGCTTCACCATGCAGAACGGTGATGGCCGGGTTGCCATCCAGGATGCCTTCATACTTGGCGTGGCGCAGCTCATCGACGCGCGCCTGCTGCTGGGCCAGTAGTTTGCTGCGGTTAATCGCCGGCACAGTAGCCGCGATGCCATCGTCGAACGGACTTTCACGGCGCAGATGCGCAATGTGGGCGGCACGGATCATGATCTTGGACGGTACGCAGCCGATGTTGACGCAGGTGCCGCCGATAGTACCGCGCTCGATCAGCGTGACTTTCGCGCCTTGCTCGACGGCCTTCAAGGCCGCCGCCATCGCCGCGCCGCCGCTGCCGATCACGGCCACGTGCAGCGCCGGCTCGCCGCCTTCATGCTTCGTGTCGCCACCGAGCCAGCCCAGCGCCTTATCCAACAGGCCGGTAGGCTTGTTCGGCGTGTCGGCGAGCCGTGCGCGGTAGCCGAGCGCGGCCACTGCGGCTACCAGAGGGGGCAAGTTCACGCCCGCGTCCGCCTCGATTTCGGCCTGCCGCTGCGCATAGGACACCGAGGCCGAGCGCACGCCGGGCACGTTTTTCAGGGCCTGCTGGACGTGCTCGGCGCACGACGTGCAGGTCATGCCTTCGATGTGAAGGGTGATCGCTTCGGCCATGACAGTGCCCTCACTGCTTGACGCTGGAGGGGTAGCCCGCGTTTGCGGTGGCCTTGGTCAAGGCGTCGGCATTGGTCTTCGCGTCGTCGAAGGTGACGACGGCTTCCCGCTTCTCGTAACTGACCTCGGCCTTTTGCACGCCGTCCACCTTGGTGAGTGCCTTCTTTACTGTGATCGGGCACGCGGCGCAGGTCATGCCGGGCACCGACAGGGTAACGGTCTTGGTGGCGGCCCAGGCGGGCGTGCTCAGGGCGGCGGCCAGGGCGATCAGGGTGGCGAGTTTCTTCATGGCAATTCTCCTTTCAATAGAACAGCGGCAGGATGTAGGGGAAAGCGAGGGCAACCAGAACCAGGGCGGCCACGACCCAGAAAATCACCTTGTAGGCCGTCCGCACTTGGGGCACGGCGCAGACGTCGCCCGGCTTGCAGGCATGGGCCGGTCGGAAGATGCTGCGCCAGGCGAAGAACAGCGCGACGAGTGCCGCGCCGATGAAGATCGGCCGGTACGGCTCCAGCACGGTCAGGTTGCCGATCCACGCGCCCGAGAAGCCGAGCGCGACCAGGACGAGGGGGCCGAGGCAACAGGCCGAGGCGAGGACGGCCGCGATGCCGCCGGTCGCCAGTGCGCCGCGGCCGTTCTTGGGTTCCGACATAAGGTTCTCCTTCCGGGACTTCGCTTGATGCTGTAACGTTACTTCCGTAGTCAACTACGGAGTCAAGCACCATGGAGAACGCTCAAGAGAATCTGACCATCGGGGCCTTCGCCAAGGCCGCCGGGGTGAACGTGGAGACGATCCGCTTCTATCAGCTCAAGGGCCTACTGCCCCAGCCGGAGCGGCCCTACGGGGGGTCGTTTGCGGGAGAGGGCGAAATCCTACGCTAAGGCTTTGGCCAACGATATTCTCCGGTAAGATTGATGTGTTCCCAGGGGATAGGAGAAGTCGCTTGATATCTAGTATGACGTCTGTCGCACCTGCTTGATCGCGGCCGCGATAGCTAGATCGCGTTGCTCCTCTTCTCCATCCGCGTTCCAAGCTGCGGAAAGGCACCCATAAGCGTACGCCTGGTCGAGCAGGCGACGCGGATCGACGTCCAGCGCACGAGAGAATGCGTCCGCCATCTGTGCAATGCGTCTAGGATCGAGACAAAGGTCGTCTCTGTCAGCCGGATCGTAGAACATATTGGCGGCGCCAAAGCCCACTTCACCGACCAGACCGACGGGATCTATCACCAGCCAGCCGCGACTGGAGAACATGATGTTTTCATGATGCAGATCGCCATGTAGCCCACGCAGTTCCGAGGCATTGCTCATCATTTGATCGGCTATAATCGCCGCGTGGACGTAGTCAGTTTGACAACCTGCGTTTTGATCATCGCGCGCCCGCTGAAACAAAGCTGCAAAGCGATCCCGGATCGGGAGAAGGGCAGAAGGCAGGGGTTCCTCAGATGCGGCATACAGCTTCGCCATTAGTTCCGCTGCAATTTCGGTCGCCTGGTAGTCGCCGTGCTCGGCAACGATGTGAGAGAGCATTCGCTCCCCGGCATATTCGAGCAACATCAGATTGTTCTCACGACCGAGCAACCGGACTGCTCCCCTCCCATTGCGCCATACCAGATAGTCGGCCCCGCGCAGTTCATCAGCAATGTCTTCTATAGGTTTCAATCCCTTGACGATTGCAGGAGTCCCGTCTGGCAATGAAACTTTCCAAACGAGGCTGGAAAAGGTGTCCGCAATGAGAACAGGTTGCGAAACGTGCCAATGAGCAGGAAAAACAGGCGGCATGAACATCAACCCCAAGTCAGAGGGTCCAATCGCAGATAGAAGGCAAGGCGTTCGCGGTCGGGGGCTTCGATCCCCAATACATTGAATAGGACAGCGAAGGCGCGCTCTGCTTCATCTGGCGCTGCCCAGTTCTCTTCGGCGTTAGCAATCATGAGTGCCAAATCGGCATAGCGATCTGCTGTTCCGAGCCGCCCAAGGTCGATCAGACCCGTGCATTGAAGAGTTTTAGGGTCCACCATGAAGTTCGGCATGCAGGGATCACCATGGCAAACAACCATATCGGTGCGCTCTTGGTCGAGCCGCACCGGTAGCTCTCGTTCGACACGAGCCAAAAGATCGAGCTGCGGCGTACTCTTGTCCTCGTCCGGTAAGAAGTCGGGATTGACGGCATTGCGGGACACCACATCAACGGCGCGTCCGAACATTCGCGACAGCCTGCGCTCAAACGGACATTGATCAACCGATAGGCTGTGAACAGCGCCAAGTTGCTGCCCCATTGACGGCCACGCTTTGAGCAAATCCGCTCCAGACAGATCAGCCGCCGGTACTCCCGGAATTGCCGTTATCACCAAGCATGCACCCTCCTGTTCCTCCTGCCAGTTGATCACCTCGGGGCAAGCCACACCTCGACCTTTGAGCCAAATGAGGCGGTCACGCTCTCCAGCGAGCTCACCGCGGCGGGAAGCAGGTGCGATTTTCGCGAAGGCATGCCCGTCACCACGTCGAAAAACAAAATCACCAGATTCTCCGCCTCTGACAGGCAACCAGTCAGAATGCGATTCACCAAAAAAAATATTAGTTCGATTCAATGGAGGTTCCTTCAGTTTTCTGATGAAGCGCGGAGGTGGCTCAACCTGCGAAAAGAAACGAGTTGCTACGTAAGTCCGAGAACATGCTTTCCATGGTCTCTGAGCTCGCCTTTGGGACCGACATATCGGTAGAGAGTGACGCGCTCGATGCCGAGTTCCTTGCAGAGATCGGAAACTGAAGTATCGCGCTGGGCCATGGCGGCTTGCGCGAGACGCACCTGAGCTTTGGTGAGCGCGAATTTTCGTCCGCCCTTGCGACCGCGCGCTCTCGCGGAGGCGAGACCCGCCATGGTGCGCTCTCGGATCAGATCCCGCTCGAACTCGGCCAAGGTGGCGAAGATTCCGAACACCATGCGACCGGACGCAGTCGTGGTGTCGATCTGAGCGCCCTTTCCAGTCAGAACCCGCAGGCCGATCTTGCGGTCTGACAGCTCCTTCACCGTGTTGACCAGATGGGCAAGCGATCGTCCGAGGCGATCGAGCTTCCAGACCACCAGCACATCGCCGTCACGCAATGACTTGAGGCAGGCAGTCAAGCCAGGGCGATCATCACGACCGCCGGAAGCAAGATCATCATAGATATTGTCCCGTTCGACACCTGCGGCGCGCAAGGCGTCGTGCTGCAGGTCGAGAGACTGCGAGCCATCGGCTTTGGAGACGCGGGCATATCCGATCAGCATGTATCACAAACGTTGGTTTGAGGCGGCGCTTCGGCCACGATTGCATTGACCTCTGGAAATGTATCTCAACCAGCTTCATAAACAAAGCGTCTTGAACGCTATCAGATTTTGAAAAAGGAACATGTATGCCGCGTCGCGTCACTCTAACCGATCGGCAGAAAGACGCGCTGTTGCGCTTGCCGACTTCACAGACGGATTTGCTCAAGCACTATACGCTGAGTGATGAAGACCTTGGGCATATCAGGCTGCGTCGGCGCGCTCACAACAGGTTCGGCTTCGCCCTGCAATTGTGTGTCCTGCGCTATCCCGGCCGGGTGCTGGCTCCAGGCGAACTGATCCCTGCAGAGGTCATCGAATTTATCGGAGCGCAGCTTGGCCTGGGTGCCGACGATCTCGTAGACTATGCTGCCCGCGAGGAAACACGGCACGAGCATCTTGCCGAGTTACGGGGGCTCTACGGCTTCCGCACCTTCTCCGGACGTGGTGCGAGCGAGCTGAAGGAATGGTTGTTCCGAGAAGCCGAGATGGCGGTGTCGAACGAGGATATCGCCCGTCGCTTCGTAGCCGAGTGCCGACGCACCCGCACTGTCCTTCCCGCGACATCCACGATCGAGCGGCTTTGTGCCGCGGCTCTCGTCGATGCCGAGCGACGCATCGAGACGAGGATCGCCAGTCGGCTGCCTATGTCGATCCGAGAACAGTTGCTGGCATTGCTCGAGGAGACGGCTGATGATCGGGTGACCCGTTTTGTGTGGCTGCGCCAGTTCGAGCCTGGCTCGAACTCTTCGTCGGCCAACCGGCTGCTCGACCGGCTCGAATATCTGCAACGCATCGATCTCCCCGAGGATCTGCTTGCCGGCGTTCCTGCCCATCGGGTGACTCGTCTGCGCAGGCAGGGTGAACGGTATTATGCCGACGGCATGCGCGATCTCCCGGAGGACAGGCGGCTTGCGATCTTGGCTGTTTGCGTCTCGGAATGGCAGGCGATGTTGGCCGACGCAGTGGTCGAAACCCACGACCGGATCGTCGGCCGTCTCTACCGTGCTTCGGAGCGTATTTGCCATGCAAAGGTCGCAGACGAAGCGGGGGTGGTGCGTGACACCCTGAAATCCTTCGCCGAGATCGGGGGCGCCCTGGTCGATGCACAGGATGATGGCCAGCCGCTGGGCGATGTCATCGCGAGTGGGTCAGGGTGGGACGGCTTAAAAACCCTTGTTGCAATGGCAACCAGGCTGACCGCCACCATGGCCGACGATCCGCTCAATCATGTGCTCGACGGTTATCACCGCTTCCGCCGATACGCTCCACGCATGTTGCGCCTGCTCGATCTGCGAGCTGCGCCCGTTGCACTGCCGCTTCTGGAAGCGGTGACGGCCCTTCGTACCGGTTTGAACGATGCCGCGATGACCAGCTTCTTGCGGCCCAGCTCGAAATGGCATCGCCACCTTCGGGCCCAGAGGGCTGGCGACGCTCGCCTATGGGAGATCGCGGTGCTGTTCCATCTGCGCGATGCGTTCCGCTCCGGAGATGTCTGGCTTACTAGGTCCCGGCGCTATGGCGATCTGAAACACGCACTCGTTCCGGCACAATCCATCGCGGAAGGCGGTCGTCTCGCTGTGCCATTGCGGCCGGAGGAATGGCTGGCAGACCGGCAAGCTCGCCTCGACATGCGGTTGCGCGAGCTTGGCCGTGCCGCTCGCGCAGGCACGATCCCGGGCGGGTCGATTGAAAACGGCGTTCTGCATATCGAGAAACTCGAAGCCGCCGCGCCGACAGGCGCCGAAGATCTGGTGCTCGATCTCTACAAGCAGATCCCGCCCACGCGCATCACCGATCTCCTGCTGGAGGTGGATGCGGCGACCGGCTTCACCGAAGCGTTCACCCATCTGCGCACAGGAGCACCCTGCGCTGACCGGATCGGGCTAATGAACGTTATCTTGGCGGAAGGGATCAACCTCGGCTTGCGCAAAATGGCGGATGCGACAAACACCCACACCTTCTGGGAATTGATCCGCATTGGACGGTGGCATGTCGAGGGCGAAGCCTATGACCGGGCGCTGGCCATGGTGGTCGAGGCACAGGCAGCGTTACCCATGGCCCGGTTCTGGGGCATGGGCACGTCGGCTTCGAGCGACGGACAGTTCTTCGTCGCTACAGAGCAAGGTGAGGCCATGAACCTGGTCAACGCGAAATATGGCAATACCCCGGGCCTGAAAGCCTATAGCCACGTCTCCGACCAATATGCGCCGTTCGCAACCCAGGTGATTCCTGCAACGGCAAGCGAAGCGCCTTACATCCTCGATGGCCTGCTGATGAACGATGCTGGACGCCATATCCGCGAGCAGTTCACCGACACGGGCGGCTTCACCGATCACGTCTTTGCCGCATGTGCCATTCTCGGCTACCGGTTCGCTCCGCGCATCCGCGACCTGCCATCCAAACGGCTCTACGCGTTCAATCCGTCGGCCGCCCCGGCGCACCTGCGAGCGTTGATCGGCGGAAAGGTCAACCAAGCCATGATCGAGCGCAATTGGCCCGACATCCTGCGCATCGCCGCCACCATTGCTGCCGGGACCGTCGCGCCAAGCCAGATTCTGCGGAAACTCGCCTCCTATCCGCGGCAGAACGAGCTCGCGACAGCCCTGCGGGAAGTCGGTCGCGTCGAGCGCACCCTGTTCATGATCGACTGGATTCTGGATGCCGAACTCCAACGGCGTGCCCAGATCGGGCTCAACAAAGGCGAAGCTCATCATGCGCTGAAGCGGGCAATCAGCTTCCACCGCCGCGGTGAAATCCGCGACCGTTCCGCCGAAGGCCAGCATTACCGCATCGCCGGCATGAATCTGCTCGCCGCCATCATCATCTTCTGGAACACCATGAAGCTCGGCGAGGTCGTTGCAAACCAGAAACGCGATGGAAAGCTGCTATCGCCCGATCTCTTGGCCCATGTTTCGCCGCTCGGATGGGAACACATCAATCTCACCGGAGAATATCGCTGGCCAAAGCCTTAGCGTAGGATTCCGCCCCCTCCCGCAAACGACCCCGGTGACGGGATTGGCAAGGTAGCCGGGTCCAGCCTGCACGCCGGCGTGGCGGCCAGGGCCGATGAACGCAAGAAGCTCGAACGGCTGTGCCGGTACATCAGCCGTCCGGCGGTATCCGAGAAGCGGCTGTCGTTAACACGAGGCGGCAACGTGCGCTACCAGCTCAAGACGCCGTACCGGGACGGCACCACGCACGTCATTTTCGAACCATTGGATTTCATTGCAAGGCTGGCCGCCCTGGTACC